>NZ_JBBJZX010000042.1:0-16352 GCF_038148935.1 Streptococcus pseudopneumoniae
AGCTGTCTGAGCGATGGCACTCTTGACATTCTCATCAAAGAACTGGGTCAGCGCCCCTTGATTGTTCTGCTGGATTTTGCCCCAGAGAGTGCTGTTTGGGTCTCTCAATTCCAGTTCAATAGAACGCATATCCTTAAAGAGACCTGACAAAGTGCGTTGCGTGACAGTTGGTTCTACAAAGCTAGTTGGGAAATCCCCCTGCTCCAATTGGATATCCGTCAGCACCGTGTCACCCACACAACCCATGTGGTGCAGTTTCAGCAGTTCATCTCGTGTACGTGGCTGAAATACCTTGTAATATCGTCCGTTGTGCTCAAGAGCAGGCGAACGAACGTTTTGAATGGTTATGTCCATGTGTTACCTCCATGTAGAATAGAAGCTCATATAAGTTTCTCCGTTTGATGAGTTAAATAAACTTTTTGCTTTCTCAAAATCTTCGGTAGTTCTAAAACGGGCTTTAATGTGGGTGCTACCATAACCGCGTTCTAGTGTTACTGGAATAACATTTGATTCAGTTTTACCGATGAAACGAACTTCGTCAATAGAATAGTTACTGAAACCAAATCTATAATCATATATATGCATTACATTTTCTCCGTAGCTTGGAGACGTAATAACAAATTTTGAAAAAAGTTCTAAAACTCGTATTCTTTTCTCCCAAACCAACCGTGTTCCTACATAACGCTGAATAACTTCCTTGCCACCCACGTAAATTCCTTCTCTAGCCATACTACCTCCTATGTTTTATAGATATCGTAGATAGTATTACTATCCTTGTTAGAAATTGCGTCATATTGAGACCTTGTTCCAGCCCAATATTTCATCGGTTGACCGCCGTTCTGGTTGATGATGTTCTGACCAGGCGCTCCATCTGCTCCTCTGGGACCTGCTGGACCTGCATTTCCTTGGGGGCCTCGTTGGCCTTCTGGACCTCTCGGTCCTACTGCTCCTGTTGGTCCTGCCGGACCTCTCGCACCCTGTGGACCTTGTGCGCCTTTCAACCCTTCTCTCTGCTGACTTGTCAGGTTCTCAAATCGCATAACACCGTCCGCTCCTCGTGGTCCTGTTTCTCCACGCTCTCCACGGTCACCTTTTGGACCAGTCAGATATTGCAGGGCTGAGAATCGGTCACGGCCATTTCCAACCTTGACCTTACCTGTGTCGCTCTCGATACCCAACTCTCCGTCATACAACACAAAGTCACTTCTTGCCCACTCACTAGCTGGCATCCGTTTATGTCGTACCCTGATAGGTACTACTTCAGGCGTTGTTTCTGTCATGTTCTACCTCCATCAAAAATAAAAGTTGGACTCTCACTCCAACTTCCCTCATATCTTGCATTTTGCCCGTCTGCAACCGTCTTGTAGACTGGCGCTAGTTCAATCCGTCTTGTCTGATTGTCAATCGTCAAAGATTGCTCTACATTCTGATACCAGTCGCCTGAGAACGTCAAACGATAGGCACCGTAGTAGACTGCTAAGACCTGCTCCTCTTTCTGGACAAGGTCTTTATCAATCGCTGGCATGACCGAATTAGCAGGCGCAAGATGAACGTGTCCACCATAAAATGGATTCTTATTGACTATAACAGTCACATCTGTTTTGCCGTAAGGCGTGCAGGTTGCTGACCAACTTATAACGTATTTCTTACCAAGTTCAAAGCCCTCTCCATTGTGGCCAACCTCTACAAAATCCGTTCCGTAACTGATTTTCTTAGCCGTGCCACCATTCAAGCGGTTCTTATTGTACTGAGTATTCCCGTCACCACCAATCAAACTAGCATTGACCCTTGCAGTTTCACTGACCTGCTCTAGCTTCTTGCTTAGTTCAGCGATTGAGTCAGCGCCACTCATCAGCTCCTCACGGATACGCTTCACGAATTCGGGACGCTCTTTTTCCATTTCTTCATGGATCTTGGCGCCCATTTCTTCGGCTTTAGCCTTGTACTGCTCAATAGCATCCGTGATGGCTTTCTCACGCTTGGCAAATTCAGCATCAAACGCACGGTCAGCGTTGGCGATTTCCTTTTTCAAACGTTCTTCAAAAATCTTATGCAGATTTCGGCTTTCATTCAAAACGGCATCATTTACAATTCCACCTATCGCATTCGCAAGACTGGATTGGAATGTCCCAAAACCAATTGATTTCAGGCGTTTTGCCATTGGCGAATAGGTGTATTTCGTGATTTTCTTACGAACATCAAGGCCGTACCAATCATGGTAGATACTGACCACATCGAACATCCGAACGGCTACATCACTCTGACCGACAACCGAGATTTCGAGGTTATCTTCCAGCATATCGCACATACTTGTCCGAAAATACTGCTTACCGTATTCAATCAAGCTAGCCTGGTCTTTGACGTTTTGGTCATTGACCTCAACAACAGCTTCATAGATTTGGCTGTATTTTCCGAGTAAGGGGCTATCAATCACTACCACATAGTCAACGTCAGGCGCCTTTTCTCCCTCGCCTTTAACAGTCGTTTTAAAGGTTATCCGAGTTTTCAGGGATTTAGTAGAGGTCTTGTGCTGGTAGCTAGACAGGTTTTTCTTGTACATGAAAAGCGATTCATTTTCTGAACCGCCATTTTTCAACAAGCGCAAATTGTAGCCATTCCGGACCATATCTCCGCCCCATTGACCAAGGATGGAGTGCTTGTCTTTGGCCAAGACCTCCATAGCGTTCTTATCCTTGATGTTAAGCGTATGCCTATCGTCGATGTCCGAGAAAAAAGAAAACGGATTGGCTCTGGTAATACTACCAGCTAATGCGCTCAATGCCCTTGTACCACTGACACGGTCAACATCGATAGAGCTGACGATGTAGTTATTTAACAAGCTGATAACCTGATTAGCATAGACTTGGATATATCCTTGTTGTTTTTCAACCTCAAAAATATAAAAATCCTGCTCGCCATGCAGGTCATCTGCAGTCAAGAAAGTTTCCTCTTTCAGCAATTCCCACTTGGGATCCGATGTAGGAAAACGGAAGGTCAGTTGATAGGTATTGTTTCGCTCCTGAACAATTTCATCGTTGTAAGCCTCGTTTAAAGGCGTGTTGCCCTCTGTAAGATAAATCATAAGATGTACCTCCAATTCGGCCGAACTGTGACCTTACGAACCGCGCCAGTAAAGACAAGACCGTTATTACCTACTGCCAATTCAAAGAAGCCTCCACGTTTTCGTAAAGTGTTCTGAATTGCACCATCTGCATTGTAGATATTCTGCTTCTTATGTCTACAATCAATGGTCACTTTTCGTCTAATGGTCAAGTGCATGGTTGTCAGTCCAATCGTCAAGGAAATATCTCCATCTCCTTCAATCTCAATCACAGGCTCGCTATAGACAGAGCCTGGATTGTTGACATTGCCGCTTGCTGTAAAGATAAGAGGAGCAACATTTTTCTGATAACGGAATGGTTGCATACTCAACTTGATTTCTAATTTCCAACCGTGCATACCTTGAGGCTTGTATTTTGCACTAATAAAATCAGCATAAAATAAAGAGCCTAGCTGATAGCTAAATTCTAGCGTATTGTCATTTGGTTGGAATCTCTCAACGATTTTAGACGGGTCTACCGTCCTTGGAAGGTAAAATGCAAATGTTCGTTCATAACTCTCATAAGCGCCATCCAAGACACGGTAATTCCCATTAACCCCAAACAGGGTAGCTGTTTCTGAAACTTTAGGTTTAGCAGCCTCCACCTCGCCAAAATCAGTCACGACACAGTTAGGAATGGTTGAAGTATTGAAACCATTGATAATCATGTATTCCATTAAATTCCCTCCCTAGCATAAATTGCACCTTGACGTTGGTAGACGCTCATTGAAATTTTATCAGCGTCCAGGTAAGTATCTGACGGCTTTTCAAGGATAGCAGTAAGGATCTTCTCCATACTTGCTCTCAGAATCGCTATCTCAGACACGGTTTGACTGTCTTTTGCCTCAATTTGAGCACTTGGCATGGCCAAACTTGCTTCAATATTTTTGGCAATAGTCGGTGTTCCACTCAAACCAAAATCATCGTTTGAAAATGCATTTGAGATTTCACCAGCCATTCCACCAACCGATTTCTTAACATCTTTGAAACGGTATTGCAGCCCTCTATTCAAACCTTGCATAATTGCATTACCAGCAGGAATCAAGAGCTTACGGTCGTATTCAATCGGACCTTTGTGGTCAGCAATCCACCCAGCAATACCACCGACAAAGTCAGTAACCGCACTCCAAGCAGATTTCAAACCATTTAAAAAGCCATCAAGGATAGCCTTACCTGCCTCCCAAAGGTCAATGTTTTTGATTCCATCGAATATGCTTGTAACCTTATCAACAAGATCACGAACACCTTGTTTCATATTTTCCCAAGCATTTTTAGCGCCTTGGACCAGTCCATCAATCAGACCTAAGACTGTTGATTTCAATCCTTCCCAGGCATTACTTGCGACAGTTTTGATCGTGCTCCAGATATTAGACAATATCTGAGCAAAGCCATCAAAGATAGCCTTACCTGCAGCAGACAACCCTTTCCAAATTGCCTCACCGACTCCTTTTATAGCATTCCAAGCAGTTCCCCAATCACCATTGATGATAGCCATGACTGCTTTTATAATGCCACTAATGACATCCATAGCCGTCTGAATAGCAATCTTAATCAATTCCCAAACTGTTGTCACAACAGTGCAGATATTGTTCCACGTTGCTTCAATGAAAGGTCCAAGGATATTCATTGCGGTTTCAATAATGGACTGAATAATCGGCATAACCGTCTGAATAACTGTCTGGATTGCGTTCCAAACTGTTGTGAACGTTTGTTGAATCAAACCTTGATTTTCAGTCCACCACAAAGAAATACCATCCCAGACAGACCTAATAAAATCAACAACTGCTTGGATAATCGGAGCAACAACAGCCATCATATTGTTCCAGACGGTTGTAGCCGTTTCAACAATACCATTCCAAACTTCGGTCAAGACTGGTGCGACAGACTGCCACACACCAGAGAACCAATCCATGAAACCTTGCCAGATTTGCCTTCCCATCTCAGTTTGAGTGAAGAAATAAACCAAGCCTGCAGTTAATGCAGCAATCGCAGCGATTGCAATTCCAATTGGATTGGCACTCATAGCAGTAAATAGACCCGTGACTGCTGTTTTAATTGTCGTTAAGACAGCAGGTATTCCAGATAGCAATCCCGAGACTGCCGAAAATGCCTTAAAAGCTAAAAATGCAGAACCAAGAGCGGTAACGATACCACCCATGATACTTCCTAGACCTTCGCCAAAGATTCCACTGAAAACACCCTTTATCCCTCCTAAAATAAGGTTAGGAATTTGCTTCAAAATATTTCCAATCATCGGAATTAAGTTTCCGAAAAGAAATGTGGATGTCGTTTCCATCAAAGCCTGTAGTGCGGGTTGAATATCTTCACCCAATGACAACTTCCCTAGCACATTCTGAGCAGCTGCTTTCATAGATTCAAATGATCCTGTGAAAGTTGTTGCTGCCTCTCTCGCTGTTGTACCAGTGATGTCCAAATTCTCTTGGATGGCGTGAATGGCACTATAAACATCTGACAAGTTATTTATGTCATACTTAACACCTGTCAATTTTTCTGCATCAGCTAAAAGCCGTTGCATCTCTTGTTTTGTACCACCATAACCCAATTTCAAGTTGTCAAGCATGGTGTAGTTTTGCTTGGCAAACCCTTGATAAGCCAGCTGAATGCTTTCCATAGATGTTCCCATCTTGTTCGCATTATCCGACATATCAATCATGGCCATGTTTGCCGTTTCTGCTGCTTTATCTGTATCTCCGCCAAGAGATTGCAACAGACTGGCTGAGAAGCCTGTTACATTTTCCATATAGGCATTGGCTGACAGACCTGTTGTCTTGTAGGCCTCATTCGCAAAGCCTTTAACCTTATCAGCTGAGTCTTTAAATAAGGTTTCAATACCACCAAGCGATTGTTGAAGTGCTGCCCCTTCGTTTATCGATGCTCCAATTGCCTTACCAATTCCAGCAGCAGCAATAACTCCTGAAACAGCCCCCATCATTTTGGATCCGAGGGATTCGCCTGCGCTAACGCCAGCTGAGGCGACTTCACCACCCATTTCCTTTTGAATCATGCCACTAATGCCTTTAGCAGACGGAATGATTTGTACATAGGCTTTTCCTAATTCGGTCGCCACTATTCCTCACCTCCTGTTTTCGCAAGTAAAGCCTTGCGATAATTTTCAAAGTCCTCACCAGATTCAAAGACGAGATAATCCCTTTCATCTCTCTCTTCTTTGTGATTTTTTGTTAGCATTCCAGCAATTGATGCAGGACGATTGGTACCCTTTTGCCCATCCTTAGTTTGCAACCACAAAGAAAGAGACAGTCTGTCTACGATATTTGCAAGTAACGTCGTTTCCAGAGGGACGATTTGGTCAGACATCATCTGCTTTATCCGCGAATTATCACGCAACCCATACGCAAAAACAGCCACCTCATTTAAAGGTAGCTGTTTATAGTCGTATATTTGATAGGTTTCTGCTAAATCACAGACAAGAGCATCCTCGTCTAAGCTAATCATCTGAGCAAGGACTAGGATTTTTTTAGGTCTTTGTTGGACTCAAAAATACTCTTGATATCTGCGAATAGTACCTCAGTATCAATGAAGTCGTCTCCATCATCTAAATGAGACAAGAATGCTTTCGCTTGTTCTTTACCAAAGAGAAGATTCAGCAATTTTTCAGCAGCTTCAAAATCCCCCTTCTCCATTTTGGACGCTTCGCGCATGAGATAAAAGTTTCTCAATCGTTTTTTAGGGATTTTGTACTCAAACCCTGATTCTGTTGTTCCTTTTAAGATTTCTTCCATTTACTTTACGCTCCTTGAATATATTCGTAGTGAGTATTCTCACTGTTGTCTGGTAATGCAGTGATCGTCAATTCATAGCCGATAGGTTCGCCGTCTTTATAGCTGATTTCGCCAATTTCACTAACCTTACCACGAGGGATGACAACGCGTTTCACATAGCCATTTTTCAACAATGTATCGATAACCAAGCAATGTTCTGGCAATTCTTTACCATTGGCTTTTACAGTGATACCTGTTTCAAGCGTTCCTGAAACGTTATCTGGTCCATATACTTCTTTCAAGACTTCAATGTTAAGACCCTCAATCAATTTGTATTTAAAGGTATCTTTCTTTTCAGTTTGAGAAGACAAGACTGTTTGTCCTCCCCAAGCCTTGACTTCTTCTGACTCTGGTGAGTTCTCATTGGTCAATCCATCTTCTGAAATATACCCAAGCGTTTTAAATGCTGGGTTCAAGGCTGTTTTTGCATTCGTTGGAAGATCTGTTCCAGCTGGAGCAGTCGAAACCGCCCCTCCGATTTTAGGCTTAGCAGCCGTTACATTTGATGCTGATGCAGTCGTCATATTCTTTCCTCCTGTTGATTCTGCATTTGGTGTTCTTACTTCTGTCGCTTCTAATTCTGGCGCCAAAACTACACCTCCTTTTTAAAAATAATTGATGTCATATACCGCTTGATAGCGATATTGCTTCGTTTCTGTGTCTGTAAAGTTGTAGTCACTATTGTGATGCACACCGCTGACTTCGTTGACCGTGATAAGATCCTCAACTACTTTCTTGACTTTCTCATTCAGCTCAGCAGCCTTTTGAAGTGATGGTGCATAACTTTGAAAAGCGAATGTGGCAGAATGAACATAGTCACTTCCACCACTTCCCGTCTTCTCAAGAATGACATAACTCTCAGGCATATTCGGTTTATGTTCAAAAAAAGACGGAACCTCTAACTGTCCGTCCAAAAATTTCTTTATAACTAATTCGATCATCTCATAGCCTTTAGTAAAATATTATATTTTTTATTTCTAGCCATGCTCTTGATGTCAGTTGTACTAATCTTCGCATTGGCACGCTTCTGCCCTGGCGATACGGTCAATTCAAACCCCTCGCCAGCTCTTTCAGCAATTCCTTGCCCTTTCTCCCTCAAAATGCCCTGCATTTCGGAAGAACGTAGCAAGGCAGACACGCCAGCCGAGTTCAATTGAAATTTCATATTACTCATAAACTTCAACCATAACCTTTCTATTCCAAGATAATGGAATCATTGACTCAATTCCCTCTTGAGGGATGCCAATCGTCCGCCATTTACGACCAAAAAACTTGACCTCACGGTTCTCCCACTTGTTAGTATCTCCTTTGGGAATACCAAGTGTATATTCCGCCTTTTTCCCAGTCAAGTTCATTTGATTGATGACGTTCTCTGATGAAGTTGGGGCAACCAAGACATTTTGAACCTCAATCTCAACATCACGATGGATTGGATGACCGAAATCGTCATTACCAATTTCTACCTTGTCCACTAAAATGACAGGGATTCCTTTTAGGTAGGTCATAAATTTCAATCGCTCCATATCGTTGTTTTTTCTTCAAACCAAGCCTTTTGAGTTCGGTGTCTTTAATAAAGAGACCGCCTCCAGGAACAAGGTAAGAACCACTAAACGAATAACCCAAGGCACTTTCAGCAACCTGAGTCATTGGTTCATGGTCTGTTGAGGTCATGAGGGTTCGTGCCACGATATCAACCGTGACAGACTTGGCAACACTAGCGAATGACACGCTTTCTGCCACCATATCGTCAAGGTCTTTACCGACTTTTTCAGCCTCCACTCGCAAAGAATTAGATACAACTTCCAACAAAGCCTCAGCCCTTGCACGCTCATCAAATTTCAACGAGCGCCACAACAATTCCAAGTCTTCAATCTTTGCAAAATTTCCCATAAATTACCCTTTATGACTCTTATAAAGACTGAGTAGCTCTGACTTCTTGGCATTCTTTTCATAGTGAATACCCAGCTCATCTAAACTAGATTTTAACTCAACGACAGTCAGATGTTCTTCCTCAATCACTTGCTTTTCCACAGGCACCCAATCACCCCCGAGAATACACTCGGAGGCAATTATTACGCCTGATTTTAAATCACGGTATAAAACCATAAAACTTACGCTTTCACACGCGCAAAGGCTTCTTCATCAAGAATACCCCAACCGATAAAAGCTTCTGCACGTAAGCAGATTTCGTTGTAGGCTTTAAGGTCACGACCTGCACCATCTGGATCACCGTATTCAATGATTTCCATTGGAATATTTTCAGCATAACCCCATTTGAAGCGGTTTTGGAAATCCCCTACAATAACGTGGTCTGTTTCAGCGGTACCACCAGTTACAGTGAGGTTTTTACTAATATCTGACTTCATGCCGTAGAATGAATCAGGATTTTGACCAAAGCGAAACTCAGGATATTGAACAACTCCGTTAACCTTAATTTTAGCCAAGTTTTGGCCTGCAGTTGGAGACAAGGCGAGGCCTGTCACTTCCCCACCTTTCGCTACAATCGTTTGAACTGCAGCATCAATATTATCATCGATATGCGCTTCATCATATGTAACAATATTACCAGTAATCACACCGTCAAATGAGTTTGTTGCACGGAAAGTTGCATCTGTCATGGATTTTGGTTCAAGACCGTGAATAGCAGCAAGATCAAATCCTTCAGCAATTTTTTTGGCGAATCCATCAATGTATTCTAACAAGAAATTCATTTGTTTTTCTTCTGATGCATATTTAAATTCATCTGTCATACGAGCTTGATAAACGAATTTAATGGGTTTAATAATTTTTGAAGTAATTTTAGCTTTCCCAGCTTGTTTTTGTTCACCCTCACCGACAATTTGCGCATTCCCTTCAAGGTTAAAGATGAATTGTTCCACACCGTTAAATGGGATTGGTGTTTGAGATGCTAGCTTAGCAAGGACAGAATGTCCCTGTACTTTACTAATAACTTCTTTAACTAGTTCTGGTTTAAAAAGTGTTCCAGCTTTCATTGCATTATCTGCCATAATTTCTATTCTCCTTTTGGTTGTAATTCACGAAGCATTTGCTTCATTTGCATAGTTTTGTCATCACCGATAGGGGGCTCCGTATCTCTTAGCGGTGCTTGAGGTATTGCTGGACGCATAAAGCCAGCTAGACGCTCAGCGTCAGCCCTCAATGCCTCTTCGTCAGCGCCTTGAATACGGTCAGCCAAGTCATAAGGCAAGCCATTTTGTAAAGCGATACGAGTTCGCAAGCTAGCAGTTTCATAATTGCTTACTTGCCCCTGCAATTCAGTGATTTGAGCGTCTGATTCGGCGATTGTCTGTTTTGTTTCCTCAACAGTAGCTTTCAAAGCGCCATTTTCAGACTCTAGTTCTGAAACACGTTTCTTGAGATCATCATAATCAGCGAATTTTTCACGCTCACGTCTGATACGTTCCTTCACGATGTTATCTAGCTCTTCCTGTGTTTCAATCGTTTTAAATTCAGACATCTTCATGTCTCCTTTCTCCTGCTTTCCCGGCAGTTCGGTAATTTTTTAGGCATCAAAAAAAGCAGTCTTTCAACCGCTCCTCTTAATAACTGATTTTTTGCTTTTTCTTAGGCTTAGTTGTCACACAAGCCCAATGCGCAAGCAAGGCGCTATCCATCAAAGAAATATCCATATCCGCAAAATGCGAGCGATAGCCAAACCCACCGTTTGAACCGATGTTCCGCTTCTCACAGTTGGTTGTGATTTTCTTCAAAGACGGTTGACCAGCATGGCACAAGGTCTTTTGATAAATCCCTTGTTCCCACATAGAGTTAGCCACGATGATTTCCTTGACCGTAGGCAATATCACGCTCTTCATGCGTTCCTTTTTCAACTCTTCATCAAGGATTTTCTGACCGCTTGCCCCATCGACTACGATAGTAGCCACATCGGCACGCTTCACAAAATCCAAAATCCAGTCATTCCCATTACGGACTGACTGACAGTCAATCGTCTCAACAAAAATCCGCTCATCTACCGTACGAACAGCAATACTTAATGCCACGTTTGCGCCATCTTGACCATATTTGACTCCGACAAACAACTTACCTGATAAATCAGGCATAGAGTCAACACACAACTCATTCCATTCCGTTTCCGAAATAGCAGATTTCTGGTTGTATTCAGGCCAATAACCCAAACGCTGAACATTATGGTCTAGCTTATCATCACCAAGCTCGGCTTCTATCTTCCGCTCATTCAAATGGTAGCCCATTGAGGGATTGGAGTTATACCAGGCATCGACATCATCGATTTCTTTTTCCTCAGAAACCGACCATTCTGCCCAACCTGAGTATTTTCCTTTCCCAAACAGGCAAGTCTTACGGTAATTTGTGAATACCGTCCCATTTGAAACAGGTGTAGGTGGTGTCCCACACATGATTGTGATTGGATTGCTACTATCCGTTACCGTATATTTCAAGGCCGATTCCTGCTCAGTCGTATATTCCTGAGCCTCATCGATTACAAGAAGGTCAAAACCTTCCCCCAAACCACCATTGGATGTTCTGGTACGAAATTGTACAATCCCACCGCCGTCAAACAGTTCAATCCGCTCTTGTCCTTTGGCTCGTATAGAGCTAAAGTGCTCACCGTCCACATATCCCATTTTTTCAAGGTAACGTTTAACCTTTTCAAAAGAGGAATGAGAGGTGGATATTCTATGAGCCGTGTGTAGGATGTTTAGTCCATTATGCAGGCCCCAAAGTTCAAAAAGGTACAAGAGTTCGGACTTCCCATTACGACGAGGTATAGAGTAGCCAAATTTTTGATGCACCCACAAACCATTCTTATCAACCGCCATGATAGAGGTCAACAGATTGACTTGCCAAGCGTAGCAAGAAAGACCCGTCCGCTCGTAGATTTCTACCGCTTCTTTCGCCTTAGAATTTTTCTTGACGTACTTTAAAATTACCGATTGAGTAGGATTCTGATTGCCAAGTTTCTTTCTAGCCATCCACTGCTCCTTTCAATCGTACCGCATGATAACCCTATCGCTGGGATGATTTAATTGATTACGTTTAAAATATAGTTTTTAGCAACATCTAGCATTCCCAATGCCTGCAAACTACTTTCCCAGCTATAGCCAAGATTTATCTCACCAGCTTTATCCAAAGAAATCACCAATACCGAAGTATAGTCATGACTAGCCTCAAGATTTTCCTCCAAAATTTCTTTCACAGAAGCACCACGCTCCAGACTAGACTTTTTCTCTGAAAAATCAATCGTGTTTCCCATTGTTACTCCTTTCTAAGCATAATAAAAGCACTTAGATTTCTCTAGGTGCTTAATACCAAGCAACTTGCCCTGATTCTTTCAAACTGCCGTCTTCGTTTTTTAGATTTATGATGCATTTTGACACATAATCAAAACCATATTTCGGGGGATCATTTCGCTTTATCTCATGGGTAGAAGGGTTAAATTCAAAAATCTCCCTTCTACTCACATCACCCTCAGGAAAGACCTCGTAATGGTAAAAACCGTTCACAACTTCAATCAAATTAAATTTTAACATTATTCTTCCTTTCCAAATATCGAGTCAAAGCATTACCATAATTATAGGTTTCATCTGTTTTAGCATGAGCAGTATCATAATCCATATTCCCTCTAACGTACATATAATCATGCTCTAAGCGCTCATGTTTCAATAATATCAAATCATGTGATTGGATATCCTTACCAGTAATCAGACGCTCCCACGACTCTGCCATATTGACTTCTGGATGAAATAAGCTTTCCCCGTCTTTTAAAAGATGGATATCATTAAAAACATGATTAAAAGCAATATCAACATCTTCCTTGGTAAAGTCTTTCATTTCCTTAAACTTTCCAATGTTCGAGTAAATTTTTCGCTTCTCTAATTCTTGATTACTATTTTTTATTTTGTCATACGTAAGATAAGCGTGCTTTTCTGCTTTAATAAAATCTTTTGGCAAAATATCATCATTCGATTCATCACGAAAATAATTTCTTGCACCAGATTGAACAGGTAAGCCTACACCTTTTAATACTTCTATTTTAGCACTTTTTTGAGATTCTGCCCAACGTTTAGTATGAACATTCTGTTTCTTCCCATTACCAGGATGATAATCAACAGTACACCGACAATTGCCATGCCGTCTATATATATCCTTAGGAACTTCTGGATAATTGTATGAACCCTCTAAACTCTTGCACCATTTGCATGGATGACCGACAACTCTTCGAACGATTTTCGGACTCAACCCCACTTTATGCTGAAACTCCACATTTTTCCGAATGCTATCATCCACAATGCTCTGACTAAAATTTACAATCGGATCATCAAGCAACCATTTTACATCATCAAAACTTTCCTCACTGGCTAAACGATTGACCAGACCATCAATTCTGTCTTGATTGAGTTCAGGAACCTGAGCAGCTAACCCGATTTTAGCCTCAGAGTTCAAATTTTTCTGAACTTGCTCAGCATAATCACTCACAAGCTCATGATTTCGCCCCAGAACGTCCGTCAGCACGCGCTGAGCGATATTGTAATACATTTTTCCGTCTGGTAGTGTTTCGTTCGTCAGAGAGGCTCCCAGAGCCTTAGAAAGTATCTCCCCAATTTCAATAGCATATTGATTAGCGTCCAAATAACTTGCCTTGCTATGATGCAGTTTAGACAGCAAGTCTTTCAAGACCTCACTGTCCAACCTAGCACCTTCAAACTCAGACTTGATTTTCTTGAGCAGGCTCGGAACGATATCCTCCACCATCTGCAACCTCCTTCACTACTGGAGCAGGCTTGTCTGACCCTTTGATTCCAGTCAAGTCACGGATGGTTTCAGCATCCATATAGCCAGGCACCGCTTGATTCAGTTTGATAACACCGTCCCCAATCAAGGTCAACATGTTAGCGTCCGCTTCAAACAAAGGCTCCCACTTCACGACCGTCTTATTAAACTGCTTTCGCAAATACGGAAACTCATCACGTAAACAAGTAGCCACATAAGCCACATTCAGTAGACCAGAACCCAGAGAGCGCTGAGCCTTCCGACCAGCTAACCGCAAGTTCTCATGACTAGCCTTGATAGCTTCAACAGATGACGGATTGTCAGATACAAAACCAAGGTCATCCAAGGTCAAGCCCATCTCCCCAGCAAATCCAGCTGCTGCAGTCCGTAACTGCTCAGTAAAAGGAGACATACTGGACGTGGTGAATTGTCCCACATTCGGCTTGTCCCCTTCATCGTCTTTCGTAAATGTCAACAAGCTAGACACAGTCGCTTTCCACGTATCAATCGCCTCAGCATCTTGACTCAATCCCAACACATACTTCTGAGGGAATGAATAGAACTCAGCAGTAACATCTGACCGCTCAAGCGTTCGTTTAGCATATCTCTGATAGTACATCCCAGCCCGAGTAATTCGTGAACGACCAAACGGCCGAACCGCATCAGGTCTATGAATGACTGGTACCAGTAAAGGAACACCCGTTGGATTTCCGATTGCAAACGGCTGACCATCTTTCGGATAGAACCAAGTCACATCACTTGTGAAATAAGCCTCAAGCAAAGCATATCCATTGTCATCCCGTTTTAAGACTGCATAGCCCTCTGTCAGCAGGCCAGTGATAGGATCTAGAACACCAGTCGCATTACTTGCTTCAATGACCTGCAATCTAGGAGCGTCATCATCGTCCCCTTGCGAAATATAAACAAAACAACACGACCCAATCAAAGCTGAAAGGATCGCGCTATCAAAGAATACATCTGGATTGTTCTGAGCAAAGATTTCATTCGCCCCAAATTCGTCATTGGCAAACTCACGAAAGACCAAACGGTCTGCTAGACTGTCAACACCTTTAGCAGCCCAACCTAAGACAGCACGATATTGTTGCCTAATTTGAGGTGGTATCGTAATACCAACATCTATATCGTTATGTTGCATAGCATACTGATTGTATCTAGTATCTACACCCATTTTATAGTTGGCTAGCTTCTTCCTGAGATAGCCCATACCTTTCAATGTCATTTTTATACAACTACCTTTCATTTCCCGCGAGAAAAAATGTACAGTGACGGTGTGAAGCCCTGAAGCACCGAGGGGGAGGGGGTCATCCCCCCACCTTGGCAGGAACACTCGTCCTTTTTTCAATCTCTGTCTAATTATTTTTTTATAACAAGACCTATTTATTCTTTTTAAATGATTACTGATGGTTTTAATATTAACTCTTATATTTAAACCAATCTGTACTTTGTGGCAAATTCCTATTGCCTATGACCTTTGTTCCGTTTGTTTTTTCATCAGCGTATAGCTTGTCCGACTTCTGTCTATTGCATTGCCAGTGCGCCAATTGCAAGTTAGCAATGTCAGATGGATGCCCGTTCTTATTTACTGGAACGATGTGGTCAATGACTGGACTTAATGGATGAGGATATCTCAGGTCTTTGTCTACAGGCTGGCCACATATCCCACAAGTGTTTCTTGTCTTTAAGATAATCTTCTTGTTCTTCTCAAAGGCTACTCTATGTGGTCCGCTACGGTCTGCACGGAGGGGGTTGGTATTCATCTAAGGAGGGGGTCCTTTCTTTTAGGGTAGGGGGTTGGTGTTCTCAAATATACCCCCTCGGTATCTTTCAAAACAGGGGTGTTTTTAGTGCACCCACCCCCTCTTGTATTTAACATATCTTATATTTTGTGACTTTCGAGAGAACCTGCTTTAACTCAGTCTAGGCAATGCTTCAACTACATTTCTAATTTATTGAATTTACCGTTTCTCAATATGATAAATAGACATGCTTTTAATACGTAAAAGTAAGCATACTTTCATCTATTTCATCTTGATTATAGCCTATATAGTCCAATGTTATATCTGGTGCAGAGTGATTAAGTATCTGCATTAAGATAGCTATATTACCATTCTGTTTGTAGTGATGGTACCCAAATGTTTTTCTCATCGAGTGAGTACCAATGTGTTCAAGTCCAGAATGATTTGCTGCATCATTTAGAAATTGATACACAGCTACTCTTCCTATATGCTTGATTCTAAGTCCATCGCCCCTAACTTTCTTCCGGCTCGGAAAGAGGTAGTCGTAACTTTCAAGATTATTTTCTTTTATGTAGCGGTTCAAGGGTTTTCTTAACTCTGGGTTAACTGCGAACCTTCTTACTTTCCCTGTCTTTTTCTCTTTGATTTCTATTCTGTCTTGGGTAACATGTTTTACTTGAAGAGGAACAATATCGCTTACTCGTAAACCTGAGTATATCCCAAATAAAAAGAGAATATAGTTTCGTTCACTTTTTGATTTTAAATAATTTTTCATTCGTTCGATATCGTCTAAATCACGAATTGGTTCTACTTTCTTCATGTACCTCTCCTTTCTACAGAAAAAGCCACTAGTCGTGGCATTGAATATGACAGTAGCTGGAATTGAACCAGCTGGTCTAGCAGTAAAACGGACGTTTGGTAAAC
>NZ_JBBJZX010000043.1:0-16222 GCF_038148935.1 Streptococcus pseudopneumoniae
TATGCCAGAAGATTTGGATTTGAGCCAGATTGGACGCAATGAACTTTGCCCATGTGGTTCTGGTAAGAAGTTTAAAAACTGTCACGGAAAAAGACAATAAAATGAGATAGTTTAGAGGCGGATACCTTGTGAAAAGTAAATTTTTACTTGGTATCCGTTTGCTTTATAAGGAGATGAGTTATGGTATTTACAGCAAAAAGTCCTAAAATCAATATTGAAGAAGTTCGTGCCTTATCAAAACTAGAAGGCCAAGCTTTGGAGAGAAAATCACAGCGTGATCAAGAGCTAGAATCCATTATACGTGGAGAAGACCAGCGAATTCTCTTGGTAATCGGGCCATGCTCATCTGACAATGAAGAAGCTGTCCTTGAGTACGCTAAGCGTTTGGCAGCCTTGCAAGAAGAAGTAGCAGACCGTATCTTTATGGTTATGCGTGTTTATACTGCTAAACCTCGTACTAATGGAGATGGATACAAGGGCTTGATTCACCAGCCTAATGCGACAGAAGCGCCTAGCCTCATCAACGGAATCAAAGCTGTGCGCCATCTTCACTATCGTGTCATCACAGAGACAGGCATGACAACAGCTGATGAAATGCTTTATCCTGAAAATCTTCCGCTTGTAGATGATTTGATTTCATACATGGCTGTCGGTGCCCGTTCAGTTGAAGACCAGCAACACCGCTTTGTGGCAAGTGGGGCAGGATTTTCGACTGGGTTTAAAAATCCAACCTCTGGAAATCTCAATGTTATGTTTAATGGGATTTATGCTGCTCAAAACAAACAAAGTTTCCTTTTCCTAGGAAAAGAAGTGGAAACAACAGGGAACCCGCTTTCGCACGCTATTCTTCGTGGTGCTCTTAATGAGTATGGAAAAAATATTCCCAACTACTATTATGACAATTTAATTGACACCATTGCCCAGTATGAGAAAATGGGCTTGGAAAATCCTTTTATCATCATTGATACCAATCATGACAATTCTGGCAAGCAGTATATGGAACAAATCCGAATTGTCCGCCAGACCTTGATTAACCGTGCTTGGAATGAAAAAATCAAGCAGTTCGTTCGTGGTTTTATGATTGAGTCTTATCTGGAAGATGGTCGACAAAATGAGCCAGAAGTATTTGGCAAGTCTATCACAGACCCTTGCCTTGGCTGGGAAAATACAGAAACCCTTGTCAGAGAAATTTACAAAACGTTAGGAGAATAAGATGGCATTTATTGAAAAAGGTCAAGAAATTGATATGGAAGTCATCAAGGCTGAAACCCAATTGTCTGCGGAAGCCTTGAGACTCAAGGAAAGCCGTGACAGGGAATTGGCAGACATCATTTCAGGGGAAGATGACCGTATCCTTTTGGTGATTGGTCCTTGCTCTTCTGATAATGAAGAAGCGGTCTTGGAATATGCTCGCCGTTTATCCGCCTTGCAAAAGAAGGTAGCGGACAAGATTTTCATGGTTATGCGTGTCTATACTGCTAAACCTCGTACCAATGGAGACGGCTATAAGGGATTGGTGCACCAGCCAGATACTTCTAAGGCTCCAAGCCTGATTAACGGCTTGCAGGCTGTGCGCCAGTTGCACTACCGCGTGATTACAGAGACTGGTTTGACAACGGCAGATGAGATGCTTTATCCGTCAAATCTGATCTTGGTGGATGACTTGGTCAGCTACCATGCCGTTGGAGCTCGTTCTGTGGAAGACCAAGAGCACCGCTTTGTGGCTTCAGGGATTGATGCACCAGTAGGGATGAAAAATCCAACCTCAGGAAATTTGGGTGTTATGTTTAACGCCATCTATGCTGCTCAAAACAAGCAAACCTTCCTTTATCATGGGCAGGAAGTTGAGACTTCAGGAAATCCCTTGTCCCATGTCATCCTCCGTGGAGCAGTCAACGAGTATGGCAATTATATGCCGAATTACTACTATGAAAACCTACTCCAAGCCATTGAACGCTATGAAACAATGGGACTTGAAAATCCCTTTATCCTCATTGATACCAACCATGATAACTCAGGCAAGCAATATATGGAGCAGATTCGAATTGTTCGCCAGACCTTGCAAAATCGTGATTGGAATGAGAAGATTAAAAAGACGGTTCGAGGATTTATGATTGAATCTTACCTAGCAGATGGTCGTCAAAACCAACCAGAGGTCTTTGGTTGCTCTATTACCGATCCTTGCTTGGGTTGGGAAAATACAGAGGCCTTGGTAGAAGAGATTTATGCTACCTTGACAAAATAAGTGAAAAGGATGGAGTTGGGGAATCTCAACTCCTTTTGATGAGAATGATAGTTGGACACGGAATTGACATCGAAGAATTAGCTTCGATAGAAAGCGCAGTTACACGACATGAAGGTTTTGCTAAGCGCGTGCTGACCGCTAAGGAAATGGAGCGCTTCACCAGTCTCAAAGGGCGCAGGCAAATCGAATATTTAGCTGGTCGCTGGTCGGCTAAGGAGGCCTTTTCCAAGGCCATGGGAACGGGTATTGGAAAACTCAGTTTTCAGGATTTGGAAGTCTTGAATAATGAACGCGGGGCGCCTTATTTTAGTCAGTCACCATTTTTAGGAAAGATTTGGCTGTCTATCAGCCACACCGATCAGTTTGTGACAGCCAGTGTCATTTTGGAGGAAAATCATGAAAGCTAGTCCGCATAGACCAACCAAGGCTCTGATTCATCTGGGAGCTATTCGACAAAATATTCAGCAAATGGGAGCTCATATCCCTCAAGGAACGCTTAAGTGGGCTGTGGTCAAGGCCAATGCCTATGGTCATGGAGCTGTTGCCGTTGCCAAGGCGATTCAAGATGATGTTGATGGTTTTTGCGTTTCGAATATCGATGAAGCCATTGAACTCAGACAGGCTGGGCTTAGCAAGAAAATCCTTATTTTAGGAGTTTCTGACATCGAAGCTGTTGCTCTAGCTAAAGAATACGACATCACCTTGACGGTTGCTGGACTGGAGTGGCTTCAAGCGCTCTTAACTAGAGAAGAAGACCTAGCTGGATTGACAGTCCACCTCAAGATTGACTCAGGCATGGGACGGATTGGTTTTAGAGAGGCCAGTGAAACTAATCAGGCTCAAGACTTGCTCAGACAACATGGTGCTCGTGTTGAAGGGATTTTTACCCACTTTGCTACTGCAGACGAGGAATCAGATGACTACTTTAATGTCCAGTTAGAACGGTTTAAAACTATTTTAGCTAGTATGAAAGGTCTTCTAGACTTAGTTCATGCTAGCAACTCAGCAACGACTCTTTGGCATGCAGAGACTATTTTCAATGCGGTCCGTATGGGAGATGCTATGTATGGTCTCAATCCAAGTGGAGAGGTTTTGGACTTGCCTTATGACTTGAAACCAGCCTTGATCTTGGAATCTGCTCTGGTTCATGTCAAGACAGTTCCAGCTGGAGCTTGTATGGGCTACGGAGCTACCTATCAGGCGGATAGCGAGCAGGTTATCGCGACCGTGCCAATCGGCTATGCGGATGGATGGACACGAGACATGCAGAATTTCTCTGTCTTGGTAGATGGCCAAGCTTGCCCAATCGTCGGTCGGGTTTCGATGGACCAGATTACCATTCGTCTGCCTAAGCTTTATCCGCTAGGAACCAAGGTAACCTTGATTGGCTCCAACGGTGACAAGGAAATCACTGCAACTCAGGTAGCTGCCTACCGTGGGACTATTAACTATGAGGTGGTTTGTCTCCTCAGCGACCGCATTCCGAGAGAATATTATTAGAAAAGAAAGGAGTGGAGCATGAATCTACATCAACCCTTGCATGTCTTACCTGGTGTGGGACCAAAGTCAGCAGAAAAATACGCCAAACTAGGAATTGAAAATTTGCAAGATCTCTTGCTCTACTTTCCTTTCCGTTACGAAGATTTTAAGACCAAGCAGGTGCTGGAACTGGAAGACGGGGAAAAGGCAGTTCTGTCTGGTCAAGTCGTGACTCCTGCCAGTGTCCAGTATTATGGTTTCAAACGCAATCGTCTACGCTTTAGTCTCAAGCAGGGAGAAGTTGTTTTTGCGGTGAATTTCTTTAACCAGCCCTATCTAGCAGATAAGATAGAGTTGGGAGCAACCCTTGCTGTCTTTGGAAAATGGGACCGCGCCAAGGCTAGTCTAACTGGGATGAAGGTCCTGGCTCAGGTGGAAGATGACCTCCAACCTGTCTATCGCTTGGCTCAGGGAATCAGTCAGGCCAGTTTGGTTAAGGTCATCAAAACGGCCTTTGATCAGGGACTGGACCTCTTGATGGAGGAAAATCTTCCCCAGTCTTTGCTGGACAAATACAAACTCCTGTCCCGTTGTCAGGCTGTTCGTGCCATGCATTTTCCTAAGGATTTGGCAGAATACAAGCAGGCCCTTCGCCGTATCAAGTTTGAAGAACTCTTTTATTTCCAAATGCAATTGCAGACGCTTAAGTCTGAAAATAGAGTTCAGGGAAGCGGTCTGGTTCTAGATTGGTCTCAGGAAAAGGTGACAGCAGTCAAGGAAAGCCTTCCTTTTGCCCTGACCCCAGCTCAAGAAAAAAGTTTGCAGGAAATTTTAAACGATATGAAGTCCGACCACCACATGAATCGTCTCCTACAAGGGGATGTGGGGAGCGGGAAAACAGTAGTCGCTGGCTTGGCTATGTTTGCGGCGGTGACAGCTGGCTACCAATCAGCCCTCATGGTACCAACAGAAATCCTTGCGGAGCAGCATTTTGAGAGTTTACAGAACCTCTTTCCCGACTTGAAACTGGCTCTCTTGACAGGTTCCTTGAAAGCTGCAGAAAAGAGAGAAGTCTTGGAGACCATTGCCAAGGGTGAGGCTGATTTGATTATCGGAACCCACGCTTTGATACAAGATGGGGTGGATTATGCTCGCCTTGGCTTGATTATCATCGATGAGCAGCACCGTTTTGGTGTGGGGCAAAGGCGGATTTTACGGGAAAAAGGTGACAATCCAGACGTTCTCATGATGACGGCGACTCCCATTCCACGGACGCTGGCTATCACAGCCTTTGGCGATATGGATGTTTCCATTATCGACCAGATGCCAGCAGGGCGGAAGCCTATTGTGACGCGCTGGATCAAGCATGAACAACTGCCTCAGGTTTTGACTTGGTTAGAGGGGGAAATCCCAAAAGGCTCTCAAGCCTATGTCATCTCTCCCTTGATTGAAGAATCTGAAGCTCTGGACTTGAAAAATGCCATTGCCTTATCTGAGGAGTTGACGGCTCATTTTGCTGGCAAGGCTGAGGTTGCTCTGCTACATGGTAAGATGAAGAGTGACGAAAAAGACCAGATTATGCAGGATTTCAAAGATAGAAAAACTGATATTCTGGTTTCGACGACAGTTATTGAGGTTGGGGTTAATGTTCCCAATGCGACCGTCATGATTATCATGGATGCGGATCGCTTCGGGCTCAGTCAGCTTCACCAGCTTAGAGGTCGTGTCGGTAGGGGGGACAAGCAGTCCTATGCTGTTCTCGTTGCCAATCCCAAGACGGATTCTGGGAAAGACCGCATGCGCATCATGACAGAAACCGCCAATGGATTTGTCCTTGCGGAGGAAGATTTGAAAATGCGGGGTTCTGGTGAAATTTTTGGAACCAGACAGTCAGGACTTCCAGAGTTCCAAGTGGCTGATATTATCGAGGATTTTCCGATTTTAGAAGAAGCTAGAAAAGTTGCTAGTTACATTAGTTCGATAGAAACTTGGCAAGAGGATCCGGAGTGGCGCATGATTGCCCTTCATTTGGAGAAGAAAGAACACCTAGATTAAGCTTTCTCTAAGGAAAACTTAAGCTAGCTTTCAGGTTTGCCCCTTATACTAGAGTCATCAAAAAGAAACGAGGACTCTCACATGACAGTAACGATTAAAGTAAATTATCCAACCACTTTCCAAAAGAAAGAAGCAACAAACTAAGATTGAATAGAAGAAGAAAGAGCGAAATGCTCTTTTTTCGTTTCTAAAACTACTTTCAGTCGGTAGGGTTAAAGAAAGAAAATCTAAATTCACTTTCTATTTATACTCAATGAAAATCAAAGAGCAAACTAGGAAACTAGCTGTATGTTACTCAAAACACTGTTTTGAGGTTGCAGATGGAAGCTGACCTGGTTTGAAGAGATTTTCGAAGAGTATTACCCTTCTTTCTTGCATTGATTTCTTAGATATGTTACAGTTATGGTAGCGATTACAAAAAGGAGCACATTATGAAAAATCCAGCTTTGTTAAAAGAAATCAAGACTTATAGAGGGCGAGATGAGGTTCCAGAAGACTTTGATGCTTTCTGGGATGGGGAAGTGAAAAAAGTTTCAACTCTTCCAGCCTACCAGTTGGAGGAAAGAGATTTCTGCATTCCTCAAGTCAAGTGCTATGAGTTAACATTTGAAGGAACCAATGAAGGAAAGGTCTACGCACGCGTCGTTCTTCCAAAGAGTGAGGAGAAGGTTCCGATAATCTTCCATTTCCATGGTTATATGGGACGTGGCTTGGACTGGGCTGACATGCTGGCCTATACCGTAGCTGGTTACGGTGTTGTCTCCATGGATGTGCGGGGCCAGTCAGGTTACTCGCAAGACGGTTTGCGTTCTCCTCTTGGAAATACGGTTAAGGGTCATATCATCCGTGGGGCTGTGGAAGGTCGGGATCACCTCTTTTATAAGGATGTTTATCTGGATATTTACCAGTTGGTTGAGATTATTGCCAATCTGCCTCAGGTGGATGAGAAGCGACTTTCTAGTTATGGTGCCTCACAAGGAGGGGCTCTAGCTCTAGTTGCAGCAGCGCTTAATCCTCGAATTCAGAAAACAGTTGCCATCTATCCCTTCTTGTCAGACTTTAGACGAGTGCTTGAGATTGGTAATACTAGCGAGGCTTACGACGAACTTTTCCGTTATTTCAAGTTCCATGATCCCTTCCATGAAACTGAGGAGGACATCATGGCGACCCTTGCCTATATCGATGTGAAAAATCTTGCTCATCGTATCAAGGGTGAGGTCAAGATGATTACGGGCTTGGACGACGATGTTTGCTACCCTATTACCCAGTTTGCGATTTACAATCGTCTGACATGTGATAAGGCCTATCGCATCATGCCTGAGTATGCTCACGAAGCCATGAATGTTTTTGTCAATGACCAAGTTTACAACTGGCTCTGTGGTAGTGAGATTCCTTTTAAATATCTAAAATAAGGAGTCGACTCTAAGCACAAAATCTTAAAAAACACAAACACGCATAGTATCAGGTATTGAAAAAACTTGATACTATGCGTTTTATCATGGAAATATTTATAGAATTTTTTGTTGCTAGCTTTGTCAAATTGCTTAAAATAATTTTTTTCAGAAAGCAAAAGCCGATACCTATCGAGTAGGGTAGTTCTTGCTATCTTCAGGCTTGTCTGTAGGTGTTAATACTTTCCAAAAATCTCTTCAAACCACGTCAGCTTCGCCTTGCTGTATATAGTTACTGACTTCGTCAGTTTCATCTACAACCTCAAAACGGTGTTTTGAGCTGACTTCGTCAGTTTCATCTACAACCTCAAAACGGTGTTTTGAGCTGACTTCGTCAGTTTCATCTACAACCTCAAAACGGTGTTTTGAGCGGTCTGCGGCTAGCTTCCTAGCTTGATCTTTGATTTTCATTGAGTATAAAAACAGATGAGTCTCTGTTTTCTTTTTATGGACTATAAATGTTCAGCTGAAACTACTTTCAAGGACATTATTATATAAAAGAGTTTCTTGAAACTAAAATCTATTATACCACACTGTATTGAAAGCGTTTTAGAAATGAGGTATAATAAATTTGCTAACACTTATAAAAAGTGATAGAATCTTATCTTTATGTATATTTAAAGATAGATTACTGTAGAAATAGTAGCAGCTATGCGAAATGACAGATAGAGAGAAGGGATTGAAGCTTAGAAAAGGGGAATAATATGATATTTAAGGCATTCAAGACAAAAAAGCAGAGAAAAAGACAAGTTGAACTACTTTTGACAGTTTTTTTCGACAGTTTTCTGATTGATTTATTTCTTCACTTATTTGGGATTGTCCCCTTTAAGCTGGATAAGATTTTGATTGTGAGCTTGATTATATTTCCCATTATTTCTATAAGTATTTATGCCTACGAAAAGCTATTTGAAAAAGTGTTCGATAAGGATTGAGCAGGAAGTATGGTGTAAATAGCATAAGCTGATGTCCAATAATTTGCTTATAAAGAGATATTTTAGTTTAATTGCAGCGGTGTCCTGGTAGATAAACTAGATTGGCAGGAGTCTGATTGGAGAAAGGAGAGGGGAAAATTGACACCGATTTGAGATAGTTTGTTTAGTTCATTTTTGTCATTTAAATGAACTGTAGTAAAAGAACGTTAAGAAAAGACAAACTAAGTGTATTTTCTGGAGTAAATGTCTTATTTCAGAAATCGGGATATAGATATAGAGAGGATCAGTATGAATCGGAGTGTTCACGAACGTAAGTGTCGTTATAGCATTAGGAAACTATCGGTAGGAGCGGTTTCTATGATTGTAGGAGCAGTGGTATTTGGAATGTCTCCTGTTTTAGCTCAAGAAGGGGCAATTGAGCAACCTCTGGCAAATGAAACTCAACTTTCGGGGGGGGGGGGAGCTCAACCCTAACTGATACAGAAAAGAGCCAGCCTTCTGAGAAGGGAGAAAATATAACTCTTCCTGCAGAGCATGTAGAGTCTGTTT
Source organism: Streptococcus pseudopneumoniae (assembly GCF_038148935.1). Lineage (GTDB taxonomy): Bacteria > Bacillota > Bacilli > Lactobacillales > Streptococcaceae > Streptococcus > Streptococcus pseudopneumoniae_U. The sequence goes on from NZ_JBBJZX010000043.1 coordinate 8,712, forward strand.
CAGAGACTGGGCTTTCTGCCAATGAGCAAGAGCATGAAAGGGAAGATAAGCAAGAAGAAAAAATTCCAAGAGATTACTATGCACGCGATTTGGAAAATGTCGAAACAGTGATAGAAAAAAATGACTTAGAGACGAATGATTCAAATGGAAAAAGAGTAGACTTGTCTGATGAATTAGAGAAAGTAAAGGGACTCCAAAATGCAACTGTTCATGTGGAATTCAAACCGGCTGCTGATGGCCCTAGTTTTTACAATCTCTTTTCTGCTTCCAGTACAACTAAAGTAAATGAATACTTTACAATGGCAATCAATAATGGGACAGCTTTGATAGAGGGACGTGGAGCTGATGGTAGTCAATTTTATGGAAGTTATACAGATGCGCCTTTGAAGATTAGACCAGGCAAGTATAATTCGGTTACTTTTACTGTTGAAAGACCAAGTCAGACTAGACCAGATGGTCAGGTTCGTCTTTATGTGAATGGTGTATTATCTCGTACGAATAAAAAGTCAGGGAAATTCCTGGCAGATATGCCAGATGTAGACAAACTTCAGTTAGGTGCAACTAATAGAGCAGGAGAACTGAAGTGGGGCTCAGATCTTTCTATTCGTAATCTGACTGTATACAATCGTGCTCTAACTCCAGAGGAAGTCAAAAAACGTAGCCAGTTATTTGATGTGACAGATATTGAGCCGTCACTTCCTGAAGGAGCTGTCTTGACAGAAAAGCAAGAGTTGTTTATGAGTGGTGTCAATGATAAGCCAAATAGTGAAGGAATTAAGAGTTATCGGATTCCAGCTTTGCTACGTACGGATAAAGGAACATTACTGGCAGGAGCAGATCAGCGTCGTCTCCATCATTCTGACTGGGGAGATATTGCTATGGTCGTTAGGAGAAGTGAGGATGGGGGAACTACTTGGCAGCCAACCTTAACCTTGACCAATCTGCGAGACAATCCAGAAGCAAAAGATCCACAGGCACCATCTCCACTTAATATCGATATGGTCTTGGTTCAAGATCCTACTACAAAGAGAATTTTTTCAATCTACGATATGTTTCCAGAAGGTCGAGCTGTCTTTGGAATGCCAAACAAACCTCAAAAAGCTTATCAACAAGTTGGAGACAAATATTATCAATTATTATATAAACAAGGGGAAAGCCAAGCTTATACTATTCGTGAAAACGGAGAAGTATATGATGTCAATAATCAAAAGACAGACTATCGTGTGATAGTGGATCCCAAAGAAGAAGCCTACAGAGATAAGGGAGATCTCTATAAGGGAACAGAGCTTCTTGGTAATATTTACTTTGCTCAGTCTGCTAAAAATCCATTTCGTGTAGCCTACACTAGTTATTTATGGCTCTCCTATAGTGACGATGATGGGAAGACTTGGTCGAAACCAAGAGATATTACACCATCTATTCGTCAAGATTGGATGAAATTTTTAGGAACAGGTCCAGGTACAGGAATTGTGCTTAGAACAGGAGAGCACAAGGGACGTATCCTAGTTCCTACTTATACCACCAATGCTATCTCCCATCTAAGCGGATCCCAGTCTTCTCGTTTGATTTATTCAGATGACCATGGAGAAACATGGCAGGCTGGAGCTGCTGTTAATGATGATAGGACGGTAGGCAGAAGGAAAATTCATTCCTCAACTATGAATAATAGTGCTGCCCAAAATACTGAGTCAGTTGCTGTGCAGTTAAATAATGGTGATGTGAAACTCTTTATGAGAGGATTAACGGGTGATTTACAGGTTGCCACAAGTAAAGATGGTGGGCAAACTTGGGACAAGGAAATCAAGAGATATAATCAGGTTAAAGATGTTTATGTTCAGATGGCTGCTATTCACACCATGCATGAAGGAAAAGAATACATCATTTTAACCAATTCAGGAGGACCTAAACGGACGAATGGAATGGCTCATTTGGCTCGTGTAGAGGACAACGGAGACTTGACTTGGTTACATCATAGACCAATTCAAAAAGGAGAGTTTGCCTATAATTCGCTCCAAGAATTAGGAAATGGGGAGTATGGTATCTTGTATGAACATACTGAAAAAGGACAAAATGCCTATACCCTATCATTTAGAAAATTTAACTGGGAATTTTTAACAAAAGATCCGGTATATCCAACGAGTGTAACTATCAGGGACGTTCGTAAATTGGAAACAGAAGAAGAGGATGCAGAACAAGGCATCTTAGCGATACAATTTGATTCTGAGGTACTAGTGAATTCTATTCCGACTTTGACTTTAGCGAATGGACACAAAGCTACCTTCTTGACACAAGCAGATCAAAAAACTCTACTTTTCACCTTCAATAAAGAAGATGCAGGTCAAGAAATTACAGGTCTACTGGCCGGTAGAATTGACAGTATGCATGATTTACCAGTTACACTCGCTGGTAGTAGAATTCCTGAAGATGCGAAAGAAAATCCTGTCGAGACCATGAATACAGTAAGAGAAAATGTATCTGAGGAGATGACAGAAAGGAAGTCAGAGAAGGATAAATTATCTTTGGGGTCTTCAGATAGAATGGTAGCAAATTCTCCTCTTACTTCTTTTGCTCCTCGTTACCTCCAATCTTATGTAGGAGATGTTATTAAAACTGAGACTAAAGTTCCAATAACGACTGGTTGGAAGCAAGAAAATGGTGCGTGGTATTTTTATACATCTGCTGGTGAAGTGGTGAAAGGCTGGCATCAGGAAGCGGGTAAATGGTACTACTTGAGTTCTACTGGTGCGATGGCAACTGGTTGGGTGAAAGATGGTAACCAATGGTATTATTTGAGTGAGAGTGGAGCAATGTCTACTGGCTGGGTTGAATCCAGTGGTGTGTGGTACTATCTCAATGCTAACGGTTCAATGGCAACTGGTTGGATAAAAGATGGAGACCATTGGTACTATCAGGAATCATCTGGTGCAATGAAGGTAAATCAATGGTTCCAAGTTGGAGACAAATGGTACTATGTCAATGAAAGCGGAAGATTAGCGGTTAATACCATAGTAGATGGTTATAAAGTTAACTCCAATGGGGAGTGGGTCAACTAGTGGAGTCTTGGATGTTGATGAATAATTGAGACACGTTTTGCCCGTCATAGAGATTAAAAGTTTATTTAGATAGTTTTCGTAGAAATTTCTACTCTAAGAAAACTATCAATTTAGATGAGTTCTTATTGACGAGTAAATGACTTGCTAGTCGTAAATAAACTGTATATTTCCGACTGGATACCAATAGTCGCAACTTAACAGTTCGCTTTAAGTATTAAAATGCATATAGCTAGTTATTGGTTATATGCGTTTTTGTTCGCGATTATTTTATTTCTTGTCTTGGAATATAGGTAAAATTATAGTAAAATAAAATTCTGTAAATCATGTTGGTAGATATACAGGAAGAAGAGTGTATTGTTGACAATACAGCACATAGAATCCAACATGTCCTTATACTCAAAAAATCAAAGAGCAAATCAGGAAGCTAGCCGTAGCCTGCCCAAAACACTGTTTTGAGGTTGTAGATGAAACTGACGAAGTCAGCTCAAAACACGGTTTTGAGGTTGCGGATGAAACTGACGAAGTCAGTAACCATACACGGCAAGGTTGATATGGCTTAAAGAGTATTGATCAATTATCACTTATTTGAAGATTTTAAAAGATTGTAAGCTATTATATCTGGATAAATAAGTATTAGAAACTAAAGTGAGGAAAAAGATGTTTTTATATTTAAAGGGTTTAGGAAAATTTCGTAAGTCAAAAGCTTACGGGCTGGTGGGATGTCTGGCATTAGTGAGTATGATTGGATTGTCGGTTCCTGATTTACCAGTTACTGGTGGTGGGGTCGTTTATGCTGATGTCATTCAAGGCGGCGATGATATAAAAGATGTGAGCGTTCATGAGAAGTCCGCTGAGGGTGTTGCTATGACTTACACCACTTATGATAGTGGAACAAGTGGAAGACAAACGGCTTCTGGTAGTGGTGTCTTTGTAGCGCCAAATGTCATGGTAACCGTAGCACACAACTACTATGATAAAAACCAAGAGGATAAGTCGGCGGTCTTACGTGGTGGAGAGTCTGCTCGTAGTTATGTTGTGATGAACTCAGAGACGGAAAAGAACAATAAAGTACCTACTTCTGGTGTATCGGAAACTCTTGAAAAAGACTCTATTCATTTGTATGATGAGAAGAATTTTGGGAAAGACTATAGCAACGATTTAGCCGTAGTTGTCACTAAAAAACCTGTCGAAGCTATGACTGGTGGTGAGGATTCTCCAAGAGAGTTGAGTGATAAAGAGGTTTCTACGGGTGATAAGATCTCTATGGTCGGATATCCTAATGACTTTTCAACTCCGAATTTAAGTGAAGAGAACAAAGTTCGCTTGAAAGATGGTAAGGCTTATTCAGTCTCAACAACTGTAAGCAGTATCAATAAAGAGAATGGTGCGGTTACTTATCATTCCTCTGCTTTAGGTGGGTTTTCAGGCGCTCCTTTATTTAATGATAAGGGAGAGGTGGTCGGTATCCACCAGCACGGAACCAATACTCCGAGTGCCCCTGAAAGTGAGCGTATTGGCGGTGGTACTATCTTTACGGAAAAGCACAAAGCTTGGATTCGTTCTATGATTGATCAATACGGTATAACTGGTTGGTTTGTAGAGGGTTCAAATCGATATTATTACGATGAGTATCACAGAGCCTTAAAAGACTTGGAGCAAGAAATTGACGGTGCTTGGTATAGCTTTGATGAGAAAGGTCGAGCTACTTTAATCAAAGGAGAAGAAAAGGGTCGTGTATTACTTCGAGTGGAAGATACAAAAGGCAATCGTTTGATTTCAGATAAGGTTGTTCAAGAAGGTCCTGTTGGAAGTGGTTTGAATTTTCATTTAAGACAAAATCCAGACTTTAAGCAGTTGATTGCAAACTCACCCCAAGCCAAGGTAGTATCTTACAATGGGGTATCAGTCAACAAATTGGCAAGCGATACAAGTTGGTCTGATGACTATGTCAGTAAGTTAGCTTTAGGTAATACAATTATAAGAGCGGTAGTAGACTCTGTAAGTCCTTTGACAAAACCGTCTTCTGACTTTGCAAGAACTGAAGTTGGTAAGGTTGACTTGAGTGGCAAATCGAACTTACCTGTGCCTAGTAAAGAGGTGTTACAAGCTCCGAACGGTTCTACTAATTTCTATGCGACTACTCATATTCAAACTCCTGATGGTTCAGGGTCTGGTACTTTGATTGCACCGAACTTGGTACTGACTGTAGCTCATAACTTTTTAACGACTAAGGGTTCTGAGGTTGTTACGAAGTCAGGTCGCACCAATACGGTATATAAAGCAACTTTACCAAATGGTGCTTCTATGAACTTTTCAGATGATGATATTGTTTATTGGAATAAGAAAGATTCAGTATTTGGATTTAAAAATGACTTAGCTTTGGTTCGATTAAAAGAAGAAGTAAAAGGATTAACTCCTGTAGAAGTAGTTCCTGAGTCAACTTTAGTAGAGAAAGGTGAAAAAGTTTCGGTTTATGGTTTCCCTGATGGTCGTTTGTCTCCTGTATTGGATAGTGAAGTGGTAGATACTACTGACTTTGGCTCAGGTATAGAGGGAATTAGCTATGAAGGGACGAAACCCGGAGCGTCTGGTGGCGGTCTTTATAATGACAAAGGTGCTTTAATTGGAGTTCACCAAAACGGTGTTGTAGGAAGTCGCAGTGGTGGTTTAGTCTTATCAAAAGAGCAGCTGGATTGGGTTCGTTCTTATATTGCAGGTAAACCAAAAGACCCTGTCTATGTGGAAGATGAAGTTTTGGTGGATGAGAAGGATAAGGATAAACTTCCTTCAACTCCAAAAGACGAAAAACCAAGTACACCAAACTTGGAGTCTGACAAAGATAAAGTAGAACTTCCTCTCAAACCGCAAAAGGAGCCGAAAACAGAGGTTATTACAACTTACGAGGGTGATAGTACCCTTGAGGTTGGAAAAGAGCGTACAGAGGATACTAAGGGTGAAAAAGAAGGTGTTCCACTTATTTATCGAGTAGTGTATAAAGGAACTCAACCAAAGGTAGAAAAAGAATCGATTGCTTTTGATACTATTTACCAAGGAGATGAAACAAAAGAGCTTGGTTTCCGTTCAGTTGTAGAGGGTAAAGGAGGGGTGATTACTCGAACTACTACTTATCAAGTAGATAAGTATACAGGAGCGGTATCTTCTCAGGTTTCTGAGAAGAAAATAGCTCCTCAATCCAAGGTGATTACTTTAGGTATTAAACCCAACAGTGTCATAAAAGAACTTCCGATTACAGAGCGTTTTGAGGACTCCGAAGAATTAGAGAAAGGGAAAACGGAGGTTCTTTCTGAGGGGGATGTAGGTAAAGAAGTCACTACGGTGACTTATAAGGTCTTAGCTGATGGAAAGATTGTTGAAAATTCTCGTACAGTCGAGGTTACACCTATGCAAGAACGTGTAATTCGTAGGGGTGTAAAAGAAGTGGTATCTACAACTAAAGTAGAGACTCTAGTTCCAAAAGATGCGCCGACTAGAGAAAAGTTGCCTGTGTTTAGTGAGGGATTTTCAGAATCAGAGGTTTTAGTATCAGGAGAAAAAACACAAGGAGACCTTGGGAAACCTGTAGTATCTTCAAAAGAACTAGTCCCTGAAAGAGCAGAAGTTCCAGACTTTGTGGCTAAAGTTACAGGTGGAGAAAAATTGACAGTAGAAGGGCACCGAAATGAGAGTAAAATAAAGACTCCATCCAAACAGGAAAGATCATCTAACCCAGAAACCACTGCTCAATTCACAACGAACGGGACAGGTTCGTCATCGTTAACAGCTGTTTTTGGCGTTGAAGCGGATAACATGTCACTTTCTACTGTTGAACATTCTGTTATTACATATAATCAACAAAGAGGATGGCATAAGATAAATAATCAGTGGTATTTTAGAAATTCCAATGGGAAAGAATTAACAGGTTGGATGAAAGAAAATGATGCATGGTATTATTTTGATGCGAATGGAATCATGCAAACCGGTTGGTTACAGGATACAGACGGTAATTGGTATTATCTCAAGGATAATGGCATGATGGAGGTAGGCTGGTTCCAAGATTCAAGTGGCGCGTGGTACTACTTAGGATCATCTGGTCGCATGGAATCCAATACATGGATTTCTTATAAAGGAAAGTGGTACTATATCGATGCTTCGGGGAAACTACTTTTCAATTCGGTAACACCAGACGGTTATAGAGTGAACGAGGACGGGGAATGGATCAACTGATCTTGCTTTATGACCTATTGACGAGCAAGCTAGTAGTATAAAAAACATTAGAATTAATAGTTTAGGAAATGCTAATGACTCTCTAAAATAGTTGATTTTGTGATCTTTTTTGTAAAATAGAGTCTTTAATAAATAATATGAGCAAGATTTATCTTTTTACAAGTGATTAGGGGTAATAGTTTTTAACTTTCTCGCTTCTTTTCACTCTCTTTTCCGAATAAATAGATAGAAGCA
>NZ_JBBJZX010000044.1:0-15711 GCF_038148935.1 Streptococcus pseudopneumoniae
GGCATTATTAGCACACGACTATGCCTTGGAACAAGCGGAGGAAAAAGGCTTAGAGCGTGGGCGAGCAGAAGGTATTGAACAGGGACTAGAGCGAGGGAAAGTTGAAGGAAGGGAAGAAGGGAAACTTTTTGCCTTCTTAGACATGGTTCGCCAACATGTCTTAACTTCCGAATTTGCAAGTCAGCAGTTGGGCATGACAGTCTCTGAGTTTGAGACACTGTTGTAAAATTATACAATCACATAATAACATAAAAGCGAACAAGAATGAAATATTGTCTTGTTCACTTTTTATTTTCTACTGTCCAACAAAGCCCTCACGCGATTATATACCACAAAAAGAGAAGGCATCAAGTCCTTCTCTTTCATATTTTTAACTAATTAGTTTTTGCGTTTCACAAATGGAAGGGCACCAAGGAGCAAGCCTAGGAATCCTAATGATGCAATTGCAGCATTATCTTTGCCACCAGTGTTTGGAAGTTCTTTCTTATCTTCTGCTTTTGCAGCTGGTGCTTGATAAGTGTTGTCTTGACTAGTACCTGCTACAGCTGGAGCTGTCGATGCTGGTGTTTCAGCTGTTGGTGCAGCTGGAGTATCTGTTCCAGGAGCTGGTGTAGCAGGTGTTTCATTTGCTGGTGTAGATGGTGTTGTTGAACCTGGTGTAGCAGATGGTCTGTTAATAATGTAACGATCACCAGGGTAATCTCCACCATTTCTACCTGACTGTTGTTCTATTTGAGGTCCCTTATTATAATTTCCATCTACTTTTCTGTAGTAGTTAGTAATAATACCATCTTTTTCTTCAGATGTTACAAATGTATAACCTGCAATTGGTTTACCTTTGAAGTTACCTGCTTCGGCCTCCAAAATGTCAACATTAGAATCAATATCAACATAGCGTGTAACTTCTAGAACTTTTTTGTCAGCTTGTTGATCTAAAACTTCAGATTTGTTTCCTGCTAAGATTGCTAAAGCTTCTTCTAAATCAGCTAAACGGTTTTTTAATCCTTCTTTATAGAAATCTTCAACGCCTTCATTTTCTTCAGCGTCTTTGATTTCCTCTTTAACTTTATCGATTTCATCTAAGATTTTATTTTCTTCTGTTGGTTCTAATCTCTTAAGTTTTCCGTCTAGTTCAGCTTCAGTTTTTTCTAATTCTGCTTTTTTATCTTCTAGTTTTTCTTTAGCTGCAGTAACATAGTCAACTGCGTCTGGATTATTTTCATTGTCAGCTACTAATTTTTCTAATTCAGCTACTTCTTTTTCTAAGTCAGCTACTTTGCTTTGAAGTGCTTCGATTGCAGCATCTTCAGCTTCTTCTGCTTCTTTTGCTTTTGCAGCTTCTACTTCTTTAAGAGCAGCATTATACTCGTCAACAAGTTTGTTAGCTTCTTCAGCTCTAGCGTCAGCAGATTCTTTAGCAGCTGTAGCTTCTGCTTCTTGTTCTTCAGCTTTAGCTTCTAATACTTTTTGAGCTGCTTTTAATTTTTCAATAACATCTTCAGCTTCTTTATTTTTCTCAGCTTCAGCAACAGCTTCTTTAATTTCTTTTAAAGTTGCATTAGTTTTTTCTAATTCAGCAACTTTGTCTGCAGCTGTTTTAGCGTCAGCTTCTGCTTCTTTTTTAAGTTTGTCAGCTTTCTCACCTAAATCATCAGCTTTATCTTGAGCTTTTTCTGATGCAGGACGAGCAGCATCAGCTTTTTCAGCTTTTTCGATTCCAGCTTTAATATCTGCAGGAAGAGTATCTTTTTTAGCTTCAGCTGCTGGTGTTGGTGTTGCAGGAGCATTAGCTTCAGCTTCAGCTTTTTTATGATCATCTTCTAATTCAGCAAGAATTTCAGAAGCTTTGATTTCTCCAGCTTCAATAGCTTTTAACAATCCTTCTTTGTCAACTAATTCTTTAGCAGCTTCTTTATTAGTAATGTTTGGATTATTTGCGATTTCTTCTTCTAATTGATCTAAAGCATCACCTAAGGCCTTTTTAGTATCAGCTTCTTCTTTTTTAGCAGCTTCTTCTTCTTTAGCTTTTTTATCAGCTTCTTCTTTAGCTTTTGCTAATGCTTCATCAGCAGCGAGTTTTTCTTTTTTTGCTTTTTCAACTGCAGCAGCAGCAGTAGCAGCTTCTTCTTTTTCAGATTGAGCTTTAGCTTCAGCTTCTTTTAAAGCTTGATCTTTAGCTTCAGCCTCTTTTTGTAATTCTTCAACAGTTGCAGCTTTCACAACTGATGGGTGAGAAGCAAGGAAACCTGCTCCCAGAACGGCAACGCTAGCCAAGCTAGCAGTGAAAAGTTTTTTCTTGTCCATAAAGTATTTACCACCTTTAATATCCTTTTTGCTATCATTGTAGCATTTTCTTTCGGAAAAATCAAGAAATAACCTCCTTATTGACAAAAAAATAAGAGGAATTTCCCCTTATTTCTTTATTATATTCCTTACACCCACTCACCATTGGCATTTACTGTGTAACCATCGATAGTTGTGTTCACAGCCAAAGCTCCTGATGAATATGAGTAATACCATTTACCGCTAACTTGGTACCAACCTGTCTTCATAGCGCCTGAGCCAGCAAGATAATACCAAGTACCACCTTGCTTGAGCCAACCTGTTTGCATAGCACCTGAGCTGTTGAGGTAGTACCATGTGCCACCTTGGTTCAACCAACCTGTCTGCATAGCACCTGAACCATTAAGATAATACCATACCCCATCAATTTTTTGCCAACCTGTCTTCATTACACCAGAAGCATCCAAGTAGTACCATGAGCCATCTTTAACCCAACCTGTCTTCATGTTATCTTCCGCATCATAATAGTACCACTTACCATCAATTTTATTCCAACCTGGCTTGCTACTAGCACGATCCGCTAAACGATAAGTCACACCGTCAATAGTGACAGAACCTGTTTTACGTTCACCTTCTGGAGTAAGGTAATGATAAGCACCATCACTATCTTTTACGAGACCAACTTTACGTTCGCCATCATTTGTAATATAGTACCATTTCTTATTTGCATCTTGAACAAGACCTGTTTTACGGCTACCGTCTGCCAATAAATAATACCACTTCTTATCAATCTGTTGAAGACCTGTTTGTTGAATCCCCTCTTTAACGTAGTAAATCTTCTCACCTTTTGCAATGATAGTAGTTGGTTTAGAACCATCATCAGTAATATAGTAATCCTTACCACCTTCATTGACCCAACCAGTTTTCTTCACACCATTTTCATCAAAGTAGTAGCGTTTATCTTTTACTTCGAGGATTCCTGTTTTCATGACTCCTTTGTCATCAAAATAATAGATTTTTCCATCAACTTCTTGCCAGCCTGTAGCTAAATTATTATTAATATAAAGCTGAGGTTTCCCATTAACAGTTAACCATTTGTACTCAGTTTTTTGGTTAGTTGATGAGTTAGTATTAGAAGAATCTACACGATCCGTATTATTTCTACCAGTACTATTGGTATTAACATATGTGTTATCGTTTGAAGCTGGAGGTGTTGCACCAGCGTTTAAAGAAAACTCATGTACCCAAATGCCTCCATCTGAATAACTTTTTTTATAAGTTAAACCTGTCTCCTCTCCTGGTTCATCTGAGTATCCCTCAGTATATTTGAAGGTTAATGGAATATTAGATTTATCTCTATATCTCCATTGTGTACTACGGAAGTTTTCTGGATTAGGATTTTCTGTTGTATTCTGACTAGCATAGACTGTTAGTTCATCTGAAATTGAAGCTAATAAAGTACTAGCACCAAGTAATGTTACCCCTGCAGCTCCCACTGCTAAAATATGTTTTGCTTTCATTTTTTTACCTCTTTATCACTTATTCCGTGTATAATGTTACACCCACTCACCATTTGCATTTAGAGTGTAGCCGTCAATCGTTGTATTTACTGCAAGAGCGCCTGAACTATAGGCATAATACCACTTGCCACCTGCTTGGAACCAACCAGTCACCAGAACACCAGAAGTATTTAGATAGTACCAGACACCATCTACTTTTGTCCAACCAGTAGCCATTGCACCGTCGGAGTAGAGATAGTACCACTTACCACCTTGATTTAACCAGCCAGTCTGCATAGAGCCAGCGCTATTGAGATAGTACCATTTACCAGAGATAAACTTCCAACCAGTTTGCATACTACCATCTGCCGCTAGGTAATACCAGCTGCCGTCACTGACCCAGCCAGTCTTCTTCACGCTATCTTGATCAAAGAAATACCACTTACCAGCGATATATTGCCAACCTGTAAGTTTCTCTTCCACTTTTTCAGTTCCAGTAACACTATCGTCTTTTACAAACCAATGTTTACGAACTCCTTGGTCAATCTTAGTTTCTACAAAACGATAACCTTTAAATGTACCATGTTCAACTTCTTCAGCTTTTTTGGTAGCATTAGCAGGAAGAAAAGCTTTTAGTTCTCTACTAGTTCCATCTGATTCCATTACCAACCAAGAAGTCCCTTTGACTGTATCTTTAAAGGGTTTTAAAATATCAGACTTTACAGAAAGTCCATCTACTTTATCTCCTGTAACAGTCACTGCTGGTTTAAAGTAATGCTTTAGTACAGTTCCATCTATTGAAGAAGTATCAAATTGATATCCTGAAAAAGTACCTGGAGAAGCTGTTTCAGGTTTTGATGAATCATAAGTTTGAGCACCTCTTAAAACCTTTTCCTTCCCATCTTCCTGTTTTGTGACCCAAACAACTGTCTTATACACATTCGTTTCCGAGGCCTTTACCTCAGCTGCTTTTGCTCCAAGAAAAGCAGCACCTGCCAAGGTCGCACCTAATAAAACGTTAATCACTTTTGATCTCATTGGAAACCTCCTATTATTTTTAACTATTATAATACTTATACAAGATAAATGCAAGAAAAAACAGGAGATTTCTCCCCTGTTTTATATTCTAGTTAATAGGATTATACCCACTCACCGTTTGCGTTTACGTTGTAACCGTCAACAGTTGTGTTTACTGAAAGGGCACCTGAACCATTCACATGGTACCATTTACCAGCAACTTCAAACCATTGGCTAGCTTTCATAGCACCTGTTGCTTCAAGGAAGTACCAAGTTCCACCATCTTTCAACCAACCAGTTTGCATAGCACCTGATTTGTTTAGGTAGTACCAAGTTCCGTTAACGTTTACCCAACCAGTTTGCATTACACCTTTATCGTTTAGGTAGTACCAGTTGCCATCAACTTGTTTCCAACCTGTAACAGCTGTAGCGTTTTCGAAGTATTTCCATCCTTCAGCTGTGTTAGCCCAACCATATTGAGCTGCTGAAGTTTGATTACCAATTTTTGCAGCACGATCGTCAAGTTTGTATGGCAACTCGATTTTTCCGTTAGTGTACAATACTTTACCATATGCATTTACATCTTCAACTGTTAACTCTCCTACTAATTCAACTGCTTCTTTAAAGTCAGTAGCTGTCTTAGCAACACGGTATTGAAGTACTTCACCAGCTTTGAAGACTGTTGGAAGTTCAGCATCACCTGCTGCATTAGTTTTAACAGTAAAGTATTCTGGTTTCTTTTCACCTGAAGCTGGTTTCAAGAAGAAGTCTACTTCTACGTTTGGAACTGGACGTTGACCACCATCAACAACAGTTACACGAACATGACGGTCGAAACCATGTGCTGCATCACGGTCATAACGGATGTATTTAGCTCCAATTGCAAAACCATAACCAAAACGGTCATGAGCTGTACCTTGGAAGTATACATCTCCACCTTTTTGAGTTGAACCATATCTTACTGAACCATCTGGATTATAATTTCCAAATGAATCTGCTGAAGTAGCTGAAACAACTTGTACAGCACCAAATGCTGCAAGAGCGACTGCGCTTGTCAATAAAACTTTTTTCATCGTTTTATCTCCTTTATTTTTCTTTAAAAATTTTTTCGTAAGACTATCTTACTACCATACAGTATATAAATATTTGCAGGATTTGTCAAGGGTTTTCATCAACTTTTTACCTATTTTTTTCAAAAAAGGTGAAAAAACGTCTTTGTGAGATGAAATACCCTTCAAATACCGTATCTCCCAAGTGAAAATCTCACAAATTTCTTAAACCCTGAGTCAAACCTCACATATCTAATCCATATCGATAGTTGGATAGAACTCACTTCCATGATATTATCCTATAACCCCTTCCAAATGTCAAGCAAAAATGACAAGTATTTTAGAAATAACTCGTCATTCCATTAACTTTCTACTATTTAAAATGTGACCTCATAGCAAGGACTCAAACTCAGCGACAGTCATGCCTAATTGCTCGCTAGCAACCTCGGAAGTCAGAAGACCTTGACGAACTAGATTTACTAAACCTACTTTTAATCCCTCTTCAATGCCTTCTTCGCGCCCTTTTTCAAGACCCTCTGCACGACCACGTTCAAGGCCACGCTCTAAACCTTGTTCGATACCTTCCGCCCTAGCTGTTTCCAAGGCATAGTCCTGTGCTAACAAGGCCTGTTCTTCTCGCATACGTAGTTGGCTAAACATCTTCCTGTCCTCCTCGGACCAGCTCTTATAGTCCAGCAGTTGGTCTGCCTGGCTGATGGCTCGCTCGGGTTGTTGAGTAAAGGGTTTGTTCCCGAAAAACTCCAACCACGGCTTGCGAACGCTATCTTTACTGGTTTCTCTGTATTTTTTTAGTTCCAAGAAAGCCATCTTAACCAGATGGTTTTCCTGACCATTGTTGATAATGGTTAAAACCTCACCTGTCGTGTCCTCGCGCATGCTAAAGCTATGAAAAGCTAAGTCATCTTGAAAATAATTACTGTCCACGATAGCGATAGCATAAACTGGTGCAATGTGTTTATAACTCTGGTGTGTATCACCTTCTCGTTGGCGAATTTTTTCGAGGTTTTGATTGACCTGGCTGCACAGATAAGCCCACAGACGATTGATGAAAAAATTCTGATGATGAACTTGAATCTCAATAATAACCTGTGTCCCATTGTCCAACTCAGCCAAAACATCTATACTTGTATAGAAGTCCTGCGCCGAGTACGGCATGGAAGGCAAGACATGAATATTGCTCCCCTCCAAAATGGTTACATTTTTTGCTGGTAAATCCAGCATATCGCGGATAAATTGACAAGTGATTTCTGGATTGCTAAAGATTTTCTTAGCAACCAAATCGTTAGTCGGGCTGATGCCCGGATGTCTTAGAATCATCCTTTTCCTCCTTTTATTATACCACAGTTTTAAATCTAGGTTTACTAGATTCTCTGGCTCTATCTATTTATTCGGAAAAAAACGAAAAAACCTGAGAATTATCTCAGGCTTGGTCATTAAATCTTTTTCTCAATACTGAAAAGTGGAGAAAGTGGGCGTTTTTCATGGATACGAACGATAGCATCACCCAGTAGATGAGCAATCGAAATCTGTTCAATCTTATCAATCAAACGCTCTTCTGGTAGATAGATGGTATCCAAAACAACCAATTTCTTAATAGCTGATTTTTGGATATTGTCCATAGCAGGGCCAGAAAGAACTGGGTGCGTACAACTTGCATAGACTTCAACAGCACCAGCCTCTGCAAGGGCATCTGCTGCGTGACAAATCGTTCCAGCGGTATCAATCATATCATCAATCAAGATACAAGTCTTGCCTTCAACCTTACCGATGATGTTCATGACTTCACTGGTATTCATCTTATCAACGCTGCGACGTTTATCAATAATAGCGATAGATGTCTTCAAAAATTCTGCCAACTTACGAGCACGAGTCACCCCTCCATGGTCTGGACTGACAACCACATAGTCAGAACCAACCATGCCACGACGCTCAAAATAATCCGCAATCAGAGGAGCTCCCATCAAATGATCCACAGGAATATCAAAGAATCCTTGAATCTGCGCAGCATGCAAGTCGATGGTCAATAAACGATCCACTCCAGCTACTTCAAGCATATTTGCAACAAGTTTTGAAGTGATTGGCTCACGCGCTCTCGCCTTTCTATCTTGACGTGCATACCCATAGTAAGGCATGACAACATTGACAGATTCTGCACTCGCACGCTTCAAAGCATCCACCATAATCAAAATTTCAAGCAGATTGTCATTTACAGGCGAACTAGTTGATTGTAGGATAAAGACGTGTTTCCCACGGATTGATTCTTCGATGTTGACCTGAATCTCTCCATCTGAAAATTGGCGAACACTTGATTTCCCCAACTCTATCCCAATCTCCTGCGCCACACGTTCTGCCAATTCTTTGTTAGAAGAAAGGGCAAACAGCTTTAAATCAGAAAAAGACATGATTTCCTCCGGTATATATGTATCGCTTGTGCTTTTCACAAGATTTTTCTATCTACCATTGTAGCGCTTTTTGCACTATTTTTCAATCAAAAATAAAAGAAGGGTACCATATTTGTACCCTTGCATCATTCTTTTGAAAAATATTCTAGTTCATCAACTCATTGTGCTTCTCAACAAAACGATAAGCCTGATAAAAACCATAGAGAGTAATGGCCGTAACCACTGGAATCGCTAAGGGCAACTCTGTCTCTAATTCAACAAAAGGAGAATTAAACAGGAAGTGAGTTCCCAAGGCTAAACCTAGGAAAATAAGCCCCTGTTTCTTGCCAACCTTCTGCCCTTTATAGGCTCTGTAAAGCAAGTAAACACCCACTACAGCCAGACCTGAAAAAGTCCAGTGAGAGGCAATCCCTGAGATGATACGCTCTAAAATTCTCGAAATAGTAAAGTCAAATCCCTCTGGCAAATCCGTACGAATATAACCAATATCCTCAATCATTTGGAATCCCAAACCAGAAGCAATGCCTATTAAAAACAAAGATTTTAATTTTCGTACAGGAATCAAAGCTAAAACAAAGACAAGTGGCAACAATTTCAACGGCTCTTCTACCAAAGGAGCCACAATAGCACTTTCAAAGGCATTTAAAAATGCACTATCTGGGAAAAGAATACCCAGCAAATCATGGATATAGGTATTAGCAAAGCTAGACAACCAGCCTGAAAGGAACATTCCACCCAATAAAGACAGAATCAAGGCCTTCTTTGGCAATTCCCATTTTTTCCCAATATGGAAAAGGAAATAAAGAGCCGGAATCATGTAAAAGAGAGCTAGAAAGATAGAAACTCCCATGAGTCCATATTCCGCACCTGACATCGAACCGTCCGTATAGTAGATGGTTTCATACTGTAAACCAATACATAGCAATAAAATAAAAATAAATAAAATACTGTTTTTCTTCATACACTTTCTTTCTAAATGAATTTTTTACAATTCTACGACTGTCATACTTCCTGTATCCACATCGTAAATAGCACCAGAGATAATGACATCGTCTGGTATTAGGGGAGATTCGATAAGGAGTTGCATGTCCTCACGTACACTCTCCTCTATATCTTGAAAGGGCAAAAAGTCCTGGTCTGACACATCGACACCTAGTTCCTCTTTCAGATACTCCTGAAAAGGACCATTTTCAAATGTCTGAGCACCACAGTCTGTATGGTGCAACACCACAATCTCTCTTGTCCCCATTTGTTGCTGGGAAATAACTAGCGAACGAATCATGTCCTCAGTCACTCGACCACCTGCATTCCGCAAGATATGAGCATCCCCAAGTGCCAATCCCAAAGCTTGCGCCACGTGCAAACGTGAGTCCATACAGGTCACAATAGCCACTCTTGTTTTGGGTTTAAGTGGCAGATTTAACTGCCCATGTAGGGCAACATAAGCCTGATTGGCTTGCATAAACTGTTCAAAATACGACACGATTCCCTCCTCGAAAATTTGATAGTCAAATATTTCTCCTATCTTATCATTTTTAAGAGGATTTGTCACGAATTATGCAAAAACCTTTTTCAAAACTTCCTGAATCGTTGTCACCCCAATAACCTGAATTTCCTTGGGCGAAGTGATTCCTGTCAAGGAATTCTTGGGTACATAAATCTTAGTAAAGCCCAGTTTAGCAGCTTCGTTGATACGTTGCTCGATACGATTTACGCGCCGAATTTCTCCAGTTAAGCCCAATTCTCCGACAAAACATTCCTGAGGATTAGTTGGCTTGTCTTTATAGCTCGAAGCAATAGCAACCGCAACGGCCAAGTCTATCGCAGGTTCATCCAATTTAACACCGCCAGCAGATTTGAGATAGGCATCCTGATTTTGCAAGAGAAGACCTGCCCGTTTTTCCAAAACAGCCATAATCAAGCTAGCACGGTTAAAATCAAGTCCTGTCGTAGTACGCTTGGCATTTCCAAACATGGTCGGTGTCACCAAAGCCTGAACCTCCGCCAAAATCGGACGCGTCCCTTCCATGGTCACAACGATTGACGAACCAGTTGCCCCATCCAAACGCTCCTCTAGGAAAACCTGACTCGGATTGAGAACCTCAACCAAACCGCCCGACTGCATCTCAAAAATCCCAATTTCATTGGTAGAACCAAAACGGTTTTTAACCGCTCTCAAAATACGAAAGGTATGGTGGCGTTCCCCTTCAAAGTAAAGTACCGTATCTACCATGTGCTCCAACATACGAGGACCAGCCAAGGTTCCTTCCTTGGTCACATGTCCTACGATAAAGATGGCAATATTGTTGGTCTTAGCCAGCTGCATAAGTTCAGCGGTCACCTCACGCACCTGAGAAACAGATCCTTGCACCCCTGAAATCTCAGGAGACATAATGGTCTGGATAGAGTCGATGATGAGAAAGTCTGGCTGGATTCTCTCTACCTCTGCTCGAACACTCTGCATATTGGTCTCTGCATAGAGATAAAACTCACTATCAATATCTCCCAAGCGCTCTGCTCGTAGCTTAATCTGCTGGGCAGACTCCTCCCCACTGACGTAGAGAACAGTCCCCACTTGAGACAACTGGGTTGAGACTTGTAGGAGAAGGGTTGATTTTCCAATCCCAGGATCCCCACCTATGAGGACGAGACTTCCTGGTACCACTCCTCCTCCAAGTACACGGTTGAATTCCTCCATCTCCGTCTTGGTTCGATTGACATTGATGGAAGTCACCTCAGCCAGTTTCATGGGCTTGGTTTTCTCACCTGTCAAGGACACACGCGCATTCTTGACCTCGGCAACCTCAACCTCTTCTACAAAAGAAGACCAAGACCCACAGTTGGGACAACGTCCCAGATATTTAGGGGAATTATACCCACAATTTTGACATACAAATGTTGCTTTTTTCTTTGCGATGATAAACCTCTTTCTAAATATCTAACTCACACTCAATCACTTGGCAAAAATCAATCTTCTCATTTGGCACAAACTGGCGCATGAGCATTCGATGAGCAACAACTACCACAGTATGATGTTCTCGATACTTACCCATGCATTCTAGAAAACGAGACTTCATCTCTTCAGCTGTCTCATATTGAATAGGACTATTAGGAAGTAACTCCCCCTTATTTTCTAGAAACATAGTACGAGCTTTTTCAAAATTATCTGTGCCACTTTCATAGACCTGCCATTCATGTAATAAAGGTTCTACTCTTAAAGGAAGACCCGTAGCACAGACCACATACGAAGCCGTTTCTAAAGCTCTTGTGACTGCAGAAGATATGATTATTTCAGCTGAAAGGAGTAAAGGATTGGTGCTCAGTTCCTGAGCTTGCTGCCGTCCCTTCTCAGACAAGGGTGCTAAATCTATCCCAAATCCCGTATAAGAACGCTCCTCTAACTCACGATAATCTGGCTCCCCGTGACGTACAAAGATAATCTTCATTCTAGTGCCCAGTCGATCCAAATCCACCAGTCCGCACGCCGTCAGCTGCATCTCCATCTGCAATTAAGAAAGGAGCAAAGACAGCCTGGACAACACGTTCTCCAACTTCAAGAACAACCTCTTGGTCTGTGATATTCTTCATCTGAGCAAAAATATGACCTTCATTCCCGGGATTTCCATAATAATCCCCATCAATAACGCCAACTGAGTTAATTAAAACCAAACCCTTCTTACGAGGATTTGAAGAACGATCATAGAGGTAGAGAACCTCAGTCGGTTGCATATAAGCCTTAACCCCTGTCGGAACCAATACAATCTCTCCTGGCGCAATAACTGTACGCACAGCAACCTTTAAGTCGTAACCAGCCGCATGCGCTGTCTCACGCTTAGGCAATAAATTTTCATCTGTAAAACTCGAAACCAATTCAAAACCACGAATTTTCATCATCTTCTCTTTTCTATTATCATTTATTCTAGATTATTCTATCTTATTTATTCGGAAAAAGCACGAAAAAAAGAGCACACAATTCAAATCGCTTAGGGCTGCTGGATTCCTCCCCTGACCCGCTTCACGCAGAACTGTTGCTCCACTATTTATTATATCACATTCCTATTCATTTTAAAAGCAAAATTATTTTTTCCGTCTATTTCTAAAAAAGTCCTGCATAATAGCTGCGCATTCATCTTCCAAAATTCCCGTTTCAACCTCTACACGATGATTGAGACGCTCATCTGTCAAGATATCGTACAAACTCCCAGCAGCGCCAAATTTCTGGTTTTTAGCCCCATAGACCACGTTTGGAATGCGGGCAAGTCCAATCGCCCCACTACACATGACACAAGGCTCAATGGTCACAAAAAGTGTGCAATCCAGCAAGCGCCAGCTCTCCTCACTTAGGTTCGCATTCTCTATGGCCATAATTTCCGCATGCATAACCGCTCGCTGCAGTTCCTCACGCGCATTATGCCCACGACCAATGATTTCTCCGTCCTTGACAATCACACACCCAATTGGAATTTCATCGTGTTCAAGAGCAATCTCAGCCTCTCTCAAGGCCTCTCTCATGAAGACTTCTTTTTCTTCAACTGTATAATTCATCCGTTTCTCTTTTCCTACTTATCGATTTTATTATATCATGAATCCTAACACAAAAAAAGCCACCGAATGTGGTGACTTTATAGGGAGATTATTATGAAAAAGAAAAGTTTAGGATATTTGTTACAACAAGTTAGGAGGTCTTCTTGTAACTGTCTATAGTATACCCGACCTATCTTAAACAAATCTTAAAAATCTCTTAGGACCAAACACTTTCTAAAATATTTGTTTGTTCACGACCAGGACCTACTGAGAAAGTAGAAATACGAACGCCAACCAATTCACTCACACGACGAACATAGTTACGCGCATTCTCAGGAAGATCTTCCAAATTACGGACACCAGTGATGTCTTCTGACCAACCTGGTAACTCTTCATAGATAGGTTTGCAACGTTTCAATTGCTCAAGACTAGCTGGATAGTAGTCAATACGTTGACCATCAAGATTATAGGCCACACAGATTTTCACAGTATCTAAACCACTCAAAACATCGATAGAGTTCAATGAAAGATTCGTAATACCAGAAACACGACGGCTATGACGCATCACAACTGAGTCAAACCAACCCACACGACGTGGACGACCAGTTGTTGTACCATATTCATGACCTACTTCACGGATACGTTCTCCCACTTCATCAAACAACTCAGTTGGGAAAGGACCATCTCCTACACGACTAGTATAGGCTTTACATACACCCACAACCTTATCAATCTTACTTGGACCAACACCAGAACCAATGGTCACACCACCAGCCACAGGGTTTGAAGACGTAACAAATGGATAGGTACCTTGGTCGATATCTAGCATAACACCTTGTGCACCTTCAAAAAGCACACGTTTACCGTTATCTAGCGCATCATTCAAAATGACAGATGTGTCTGTCACATATTTCTTGATTTGTTGACCATATTCGTAATACTCTTCAAAAATATCATCGAAAGCAATCGCTTTGCTGTCATACAATTTTTCAAAAAGACGATTCTTTTCAGCAAGGTTACGTTCTAAACGCTCACGGAAAATATCTTTATCCAAAAGATCTGCGATACGAATCCCAACACGAGCAGCCTTGTCCATATAAGCTGGACCAATTCCCTTAATTGTAGTCCCAATCTTATTGTCGCCCTTAGCCTCCTCTTGCAAACGATCCAACTCGATATGGTAAGGTAAAATAACATGCGCACGATCAGAAATACGCAAGTTATCAGTTGTCACACCTTCCTCATGAAGATAGCTCAACTCTTTTACAAGCGATTTAGGATTTACAACCATCCCATTCCCAATAACAGAGATTTTTTCAGGGAAGAAAATCCCAGATGGAATCAAGTGCAACTTAAATTTCTTACCATCGATCACAATCGTGTGACCTGCATTATCACCACCTTGGTAACGTGCGATCACTTCTGCATTCGCTGAAAGGAAGTCAGTAATCTTCCCTTTACCTTCATCACCCCATTGGGTACCTACAACAACAACTGAAGTCATAATCTTGTCTGAGCCCTCAGGCTCTTCCTTTCTCACATACATGGCAGGAATCTCACCTGCAATTATATCTTACAATTTATTATAAGAAAAAATCGCCTTTTTATCAAGAAGAAACAATAGAAAGATTTGCTATTTCCAACTATTAAAAAATGATTTAGAAAAATTACCAGCTATTTGTTATTATCTTTCCATAAAAAAGTAAATTTGTTCGGAAATTTAGTCAAACTGTCTCAACAAGAAATAAAACCTTGTTTCATTATCAATTTTTCAAGATACAAACGATAAGCAACACGATAATGGTAAACAATAAAATCTCTACGACCCCCAATACCATATCTAACTAAATAATAAATCAAAAATTTAAAATGAAAATCTTCCCAGTCAAAATGATCACCAAATACAGTACCATACTCTTCTTCAATATTTCTATAAAAATCCGCCATCTGCTCATAAATTTTTTGTAACATAATCAAATACTCCTTTTCTTTTTTATGAACTTATTCTAACAAAAAATTTTACACATTCACTATCAATTCCTGAATTGTTAAAATACCAATCTCAACAAGAGAAAAAATAGGAAAAATTAACAGAATAGGAACAAATTTACTACCTAAATTAGACTATTATAGACCTTATTAACTGCGTTAAATACTAAAAGAGACTGAGGTAAAAACCTTAAAACAAGAAAAACGCATAGTATCTAATTTTTCAAACTATCTTTAAAACATTTCTCAAAGACAACGAGAAAATTGTCAATGTCCTTAAACTAGCCTATTCTAACGCCAAACTAGAAGTCACTAATAATCCCATCAAACTTATCAAACGCAACGACTTTGGTTTTCGGAACTTTGAAAACTTCAAAAAACGAATTTTCAACGCTCTAAACATCAAAAAAAGAAAGGACGAAATTTGTCCTTTCTCGAGATTAGCTTTTCCAGCTCTATAATATTTGTAGTGGGTAAATCCCCTATGGATATTATGGAGCCTATTTTATTGTAGAAAAAAGTCCCATATCATCTATAATGAAAAGCGACCAAACCATCATTAGAAAGATTCATATGGAACAATTACATTTTATCACAAAATTACTAGAGCTTACAGACACTAATTTCTAAATTATGGATATCATCAATAGGGGGACACATAAAGAAATCATCGCTAAACTGGACTACGATGCTCCGTCTTGCCCTGAGTGCGGAAGTCAAATGAAGAAATATGACTTTCAAAAACCTTCTAAAATTTCTTACCTCGAAACGACCAGTATGCCTACTAGAATTCTCCTTAGAAAGCGTCGATTCAAGTGCTATCATTGCTATAAAATGATGGTACAAGAAAAATATTCCGCTTCATTAGGTGCGAGATAGATTATTAATTATATAACAAAAAAGAGGTCAAAACCTCCTTTAATTAAC
>NZ_JBBJZX010000045.1:0-15696 GCF_038148935.1 Streptococcus pseudopneumoniae
TTTATTTTCCTACACGCTGGATTAGGTATTTACACTTCCTTTTTCACAAAAGAAAAAATAGGAGCCTCTAAAAATCCTTATATCGGAGAAATTGGACACACCATTGTCGAATTGAATGGGCAATATTGTGAATGCGGAAAAAAAGGTTGTTTACAAACATATATTTCTGATGCTTGGTTAATCAAACACGCCCAATTATTATTTAAAAATTCCCAACTAACTGTACTAAAAAGCCTTGTAAAGACTGAAAAAGACATTCATTTAGACACCCTTTTAACGGCTTACAACTTAGGCGACTCTGCTTTACGCCAACAAATTGATAAAGGAGTTAATTTATTAGCCACTTCTATTGCAAATCTTCTCCTCATCAATCCTGCTGATAAAATCTATATCAACAGTCAATTGCTTAATTATCAACCTTTCACTCATGAAGTCAGGGATAAAATCCAAGACCAGCTCCACTTCGTTCCTTTTACTCGTAATATAGAAATTGAAATTTTACCTTACAACAAACATCGTGGAAGTATAGGAGCTTGTGCATTAGCTATCGTCGCTTTTTTCATAGAACATAGCAATGTTTTACAAGATATTATTTCACCTTAATATATATTAGAAATCTATACACCTATTTAAATCAACTATAACCTGTAGTAAATATCGAATAGTTAGACAATACAAAATGAGACGACTTCCATATAGGAAACCGCCTTCTCGCTATGTTGCATGAAACTGTAAAAATAGATGAAATTGATAGCGGTAGTCAGATCAAGAGACATCGTAACTCTAAAAAGTCACAATAGATAAGTTCATCCTCGGAAAAATATCATTCTAATTGTTGAAATGCCTACATGAAAAGGAACGTTAAATACTCATGAAATAACGAATATAGGTATCAAAACTGTGACAAAACAAGTCCCTAAATTTGCTAAAGACACTGCTCAACTTTACACCTGTAAATGGTTGTTGTATAATAAAGTTACAAAGATGTACGACCACACTGTTATAAATCATAGTGTTCGCGAATATATTACTGATAGCATTTCTACAAATACAAGTAAAGAGATCGGATGAGATTCAAACGAAATATGTCAGTGTTTTGGCATTCCTAGCCTTCATATCATTTAAAGAATTGTATAGATAAAATTTTTCCCAATACAGACACTCGTAACAACTGCTTCATTTTTCTACCAACATATTTAGGAACAGGATAAGATACAAGAGGATCAATCCATAAATCAGTTCTATACCAATCTAAGACAAATAAGCTAAAAAAACGATTGATAATAAGCAAATGGATTCCAAATTTTCTTTATCTCCTCATTTTAATAAACAATACTAGTGTAACTATCCTTCCAGTCAGAAGCTTGTCAAATCACACCGAAAATTCTTCTAAAATTTATCTCGTTAAGCAATCAAGCAAAAACTCGACGATAGTACAAACATTATCATACAGAATTGACTTCCTAAATTATATACTTTAGTAAGGTTTTTGGATAAGAAAAAAGGTTCATTTTACATTTCTAAAGACTCTTTTCTAAGATGAAAAACAGAATTTTTCGATTGTGATTTAAAGCAACAAGAAAATTTTCAGTATCATCCTATAGATACGAGCTAATTAAGAAAAACTACATTTTTAAATATAAACTACAATAAGATAAACTAAATTTCATAGGAGGAAGACAATGGATTGGTACGATTATATGATACAGGCATCCAAACAATCACAATTCAACGCAAGCCATTGGTTTCGCTATTTGCGAAAAGTTATTTTTGAAGACTATTCTTATTTAACAAACCAAGATGTAGAAAAGTTGCTAGACTCCAAAGAACTAACCCATTTTCAAAAAATTAGCTTGAAGTATGCCTTTCAAGAGCATACTCCAACTCATAAATATGTGATTTCATTAAATAAACCTGCTAAGTTAACCAATGTTCAAAAATTGATGGAGAAATACAAACATGGATAAAATGAAACCGGTCTTCCAAGCCCTAAATAAGGAATTAATTCAGGAAAATCTGACTTTAACAATTATCTGTGTCGGTGGTTATGTCTTAGAATATCATGGTTTACGTGCCACACAAGATGTTGATGCTTTTTACGACCAAAATCAGAAAATCAATGAAATTATTGCTCGTGTAGGAAAACAGTTTAATCTTAACACCCACGAAGAGTTATGGCTCAACAATCATGTTGCAAATATGAACAAACAACCTCCCTTAAGTTTATGTGAATCCTTGTACTCATTTGAGAATCTGACTGTTTTAGTAGTCCCTATTGAGTATGTGTTAGGAATGAAGATGATGAGTATCAGGGAGCAGGATTTGAAAGATATTGGTGCAATTATTAAATACAAAAACTTTCATTCACCATTCGATACCTTTAAATATTTAAAAGACATGGGATTTGATACTATTGACCTCTCTGTTCTCTTAGAAGGTTTTAGTTATGCTTATGGTATGGATTGGTTAGAAAAATTTTTTAAAGAAAATCAAGATAAACTTCGCGAATTTTATTAACAGTATCAAACAAGATGATTGTCAATTAGCCAGTCGTCTTGTTTTTATGATGGAATGAAATAAAATCGGAACAAATCACTTAGAGAATTCCAGTCAATTTCTAGCACTGTTTAAGACGTTTCAGCGGGCTATTTCAGATTCGATCCACTATTCCTTCCCAAAAACATTGCATATTGCGCCGAAGGAATTGCTCACACTATCCCAAGCCCAAAAACCCTCAGTCGACTGACCGAGGGTTCCTTTTCATTATTCAAAAACTTAATTAGCTCAATGCATCCAAGGCGTCATCCATTGAAAGAACTTCGTGGAAGACACGTTGTGTCAATTCAGTTTTTTGTTCTGGAGTGAGGTATTTAGTGTTTACACAGTATCCAGAGATACGTACGATAACGTCTTCGCCTGACATGATCTTTTCGTAAACATCGTTCAAGTCCATAACGTTCAAGTTAACGTGTTGTCCACCGTTTTCAAAGTAACCATCAAGGATTGTTACCAAGTTATCAACTTGTTCATCACGAGTCTTACCAAGAGCACGTGGAGAAACCTGAGTAGTCAATGAGATACCATCAGCTGCATAACTAAAGTCAAGGCTAGAAAGTGAGTTCAAGTTTTGCAACCATCCACCTTTAGCTTTGTTAGATGGGTTAGCACCTGGTGAGAAGAATTCAAGTTTAGACAAGTTCACAGAACCATCTTCGTTGAGGTATACACCTTTGTGGACTGGTGAGTTACCAGTTTGTTTAGAGTAAGCAACGTTAGATGTGATTGTCAAAAGTGATACTGTAGCTTCAGCGTCTTTGTAAAGTTTGTGGCTACGTAGACGAGTTGTGTAAGCTTCGATCAACCATTCTGCCAATTCGTTTGAACGTGGGTCATCTTCACCCCAACGTGGGTATTCACCGATTGTTTCGTAATCGTAGATGTAGCCATTTTCATCACGGATTGGTTTAACTGTAGCGTATTTGATGGCTGACAATGTATCAACAGTGTTGGCAAATCCACAGATACCGAATCCCATGTTGGCA
This sequence comes from Streptococcus pseudopneumoniae, assembly GCF_038148935.1. GTDB lineage: Bacteria > Bacillota > Bacilli > Lactobacillales > Streptococcaceae > Streptococcus > Streptococcus pseudopneumoniae_U. Next base: position 3,543 of record NZ_JBBJZX010000045.1, read on the forward strand.
CGTTGTTTAGTTGGCAAGAAGGCCATTTGAACAGCTTCGTAGTTGTACTTATCAGTCATGTAGTGGATGATATTCAAAGCATCTACGTAAGTGTCAGTCAACCAGTCAAGAGATTTTTCAAAGTTAGCTTTAACTGATTCAAATTCAAGAACTTCGTCACGAATTGGTTCGATGTCAAATACTTTGTAGTCTTTGTGAACATCGTCATAACCACCGTTCAAACCAGTAAGAAGGGCTTTCAATACGTTTACACGCGCACCGAAGTACTGGATGTTGTGGCGTTGCTCTTCATTTTCTGGGTCAAGTGGAGACACACAGCATGAGATACAGCTCATTTCACCATATCCGTCTTTAGCCATTGTTGTTACACCTTCGTATTGAATAGAAGAGTGTTTGTGGCTCATGTGCATACAGTAGCGACGGAAGTTGTATGGCAATTTATCAGTCCAAAGAACTGTCAAGTTTGGTTCTGGAGAGTTACCGATGTTATCAAGAGTGTTCAAGAAACGGTAGTCCATCTTAGTAACACGGTGACGACCGTCGTTACCCATACCAGCCATAGAAGTTGTGATGAAGGTTGGGTCACCTGAGTACAATTGGTCATAAGCTTTTGTACGAGCAAATTTAACTGTACGAAGTTTCATAACAAAATCATCAACGAATTCTTGGATTTCTGATTCAGTAAATGTACCACGAGCAAGGTCACGTTCTGCAAAGATGTCCAATACGATTGGCACACGTCCAAGAGATGTAGCAGCACCGTTAATCACACGGCAGACAGACATGAAAGCGATGTTAACCCATTGGATTGCTTCTTTAACGTTCATCGCTGGTTTGCGAACATCAACCCCATAAAGGTCACCCAAGCGAACAACTTGTTGCAATGCTTGGTATTGAAGGTTGATTTCTTCACGAAGACGGATTGTTTCTTCATCGATTTCTTCGATTGCATTCCAGTCGTTTACTTTTTCTTGCATCAAGTAGTCTGCACCGTAAAGAGCAAGACGTGCGTAAACACCGATGATACGTCCGCGTGAGTATGCATCTGGAAGACCAGTTACAGTGTGAGCGTGACGAGCGCGACGAATGTTTGAAGTGTAAGCACGGAAGATACCGTCGTTAACTGTTGTTACGTATTTAGTAAAGATTTCGTGAACAGCTGGATCTGGTTCATATCCATTTTCTTTCAAAGTAGTTTCAGCCATACGGATACCACCTTTTGGCATAAAGTTCAATTTGAAGAGTTCGTCATTTTGGATACCAAAGATAACTTCGTTTTCTTTATCGATAAATCCTGCTGGGATATCAGCGATAGATGTTGGACGAGTGTCCATTGGGAAACGAGTTTCTTCGTAGTGTGCTTTAGTTTCTTCTACAATTTTTTTGATGTGAAGTGAACGTTCTGTTGGTCCTGCGAGGAAGCTTTCGTCTCCATCGTAAGGTGTGTAGTTAGCTTGTACGAAGCGTGATACACTTGCTTTTTCTTTCCAATCTACGCCTTTGAAGCCTTCCCAAGCTTTGTCAAAAATATCTTGTGCTTCAACAACTGTTTTAACAACCATGTTAATGTCCTCTTTTTTCTTTCTAGTAACAGCCATCTGTTACATTCATGAGTCAAGTATACCATACAGTAACCGATTTCAACAAGCGAAAAATCCCTATTTTTACACTTTCTTTTCTAAAACAGTCTACATTTTATTTCAAACTGTATTATATTTTTGAAAAAATAAAGTCCTTTTTTCTTTTTTTCAGAAAAAAGGGTATAATAAAAGAAAATAAGCGGTAAAAAGGAGGCTAGGCATGTTGATTTTTCCTTTGTTAAATGATTTGTCAAGAAAAATCATCCATATTGACATGGATGCCTTTTTTGCTGCAGTGGAAATCAGGGATAATCCTAAACTCAGAGGAAAACCTGTCATTATCGGCAGCGACCCTCGGCAAACAGGTGGACGTGGTGTCGTTTCCACTTGTAGCTATGAGGCTCGAGTTTTTGGTGTCCATTCAGCCATGAGCTCCAAGGAAGCCTACGAACGTTGTCCCCAGGCCGTCTTTATCTCAGGAAATTATGAGAAATATAAGTCTGTGGGACTCCAGATTCGAGCTATTTTTAAGCGCTATACAGATTTGATTGAACCTGTGAGTATTGACGAAGCCTATTTGGATGTGACAGAAAATAAACTCGGTATCAAGTCAGCGGTCAAAATCGCTCGCCTCATTCAAGAGGATATCTGGCAAGAACTCCATCTGACTGCTTCCGCAGGTGTTTCCTACAACAAATTCTTAGCTAAAATGGCCAGTGATTATCAAAAGCCACTTGGTCTGACAGTGATTCTACCTGAACAAGCTGAGGAGTTTCTCAAACAAATGGATATTTCCAAGTTTCATGGAGTAGGAAAAAAGACGGTGGAACGACTTCATCACATGGGTGTTTTTACTGGCGCTGACCTACTTGAAGTTCCTGAAGTGACCCTAATAGACCGCTTTGGCAGACTGGGCTATGACCTGTATCGAAAGGCTCGTGGTATTCACAATTCCCCCGTCAAATCCAATCGCATCCGTAAATCAATCGGAAAGGAGAAAACCTACGGGAAGATTCTCCGTGCTGAGGAAGACATCAAAAAAGAGCTGACTCTTCTATCAGAAAGAGTCGCTCTCAATCTACATCAACAAGAAAAAGCTGGAAAAATTGTCATTTTGAAAATCCGCTACGAGGACTTTTCAACTCTTACCAAACGAAAAAGTCTGACTCAAAAAACACAGGATGCTAGTCAGATAAGCCAAATAGCCCTGCAACTCTATGAAGAGTTAAGCGAGAAAGAAAGAGGTGTCCGCCTGTTGGGGATTACCCTGACTGGATTTTAAAGCTCAATGAAAATCAAAGAGCAAACTAGGAAGCTAGCCGCAGGCTGTTCAAAAAACTGTTTTGAGGTTGCAGATAGAGCTGATGCAGTTTGAAGAGATTTTCTAAGAGTATAAAACCTTGAAGAGCCTGGACTCTTCAAGGTTTTTCTTATACAAATAAACGGACAAAGCTATAAAGTAGCAAGACACTACCAAGCACGATACGGTATTTACCGAAAAGGGTAAAGTCGTGTTTTTTCACATAACTTGTCAAGAAGCGAATAGCCACCATGCTGACCGCAAAAGCTACTCCCATCGCAACCAAGAGCAAGAACAACTGCCCAAAACTCAAGAGCTGTCCTGCTTTTATAAATTTGAAAATCTTTAATGCGCTAGCTCCAAACATAACAGGAATTCCAAGATAGAAGGTGAATTCTGTCACAACAGAACGACTGGTTCCATTTAACAAACCACCGACAATCGTTGCACCTGAACGGCTAGTCCCTGGTAAAAGAGCAAGAACTTGGAAGAGTCCGATATAGAAAGCGGTCGTATAAGGAAGCTTGTCCAACTCTGTTACACTTGGCTCGATAGCACGCGCTTTATTGCGCTTTTCCAAATAGATAAAGGCAATCCCGTAGATAATCAACATGAGGGCAACTGAAACCATGTTATGGAAGTGGGTGTCAAACCAATCATCAAATTTAAAGACGCCAAGCAAAGGCAAGGTCGCAATCAAGACCTTCAACCATAGTCTCCAAGTCTTACGAACTTCCTGTTTGTCCTTAGTCGGTTTGAAAGGATTGAGCTTATTAAAGTAAATCACCATAACCGCTAAAATCGCACCAAGCTGAATCACGACATTAAACATAGACATAAAGGCTTCATTTTGATTTTGGTATTGGATAAACTCCTCTGCTAAAATCAAGTGACCTGTACTAGAAATGGGCAACCATTCCGTAATTCCTTCAACAATCCCGAAGAAGATAGATTTTAAAATTTCAATAAGATACATAGATTACTCCTTTTTCTATCTTCCATTATAGCATATTTTTTCAGCCAGTGATAGCTCTCTTTAAAAGGCGCCGATACTGCCGCCACCTCCGCCTCCAGAGAAGCCACCGCCAGAACTTCCACTTCCAGAAGATACGGAGTAGGTACTTGCTGTATTTGCGACACTAGCATAATGGCTCATTTGCGCGCTTGAATGATAAAACATACTATGCCAGCCATAAGCTACATAAAGATTGATATCTGGATTTTCCACTTGAATCTGATGAACCTTCATCAAATGACTAACCTTGTCCGCATAGCCAAATAAGGTCGCATAGACCAAGAGGCGATTCCAGACTACAATACTTTCCAACTCTGCCTGATCCAATCGTGCAATCTCACGCAACATATTTTCAAAACTGGTCCAGAGATAGTAGACTTCTGCTCCTGCTTCATTTAGAACGCCATCACGATTATTTAGTCGAAGCTTCCAATAATAGAAAACAGCCAAAACCAAACCTAGAAAACCAAGTATAGGCAAGGGGAGGAAAAGATAGCCATAAACATCCAAACTGTACAAGAACAAACCAAATCCGATAAATAGGGGTAGGATAGTAGAGAGTCCCATCCCCACTTGCAAGGCCTTTTCTCCACCAGTCAAGGGACGATAATAATCTGGGAGCCCCCAGAAAGAAACTCGATTTCTCACCCCTTCTTGCATCTCTTTCAATACTTCTTCAAAAGAAGATTTGAGCTGACGCCCTCTTGCTTGAATCCGTTTTTCATCAGCAGTTTTGGCTCCACGATAAAGACTATCAGATACCTTGTAATCCGCAAACAAATTGGAAAGAGTTTCTTCTTTTTTGCCTGAAAAAGCCAGATTTAGACAGTCTTTCTCAAAGCTTGACAAACCATCTTCTTTGACCAGCCTCAAACCAACTGCATCTCCTTCTGAAATAATAGAGACATTCCCACGGTCTATCACATCTAGCAAGGTAGCTTGAATAAGTTGGTCAAAGGTAAATTTACCTGCTCCTTTTGTTAGAGGACTCACTTCCTCCAAGGAGGTCGAGTAGACAGCCTCTGATAAAACCATAGGCTCTAATTCCATTGGTGGTTCGTAGAGACGATGATTTTTAGCATATTTGACTGAAGGAGTGGTTTTTCTTCTATAAATAAAATAGAAGCAAATACTCAATAACAAGGAGATAGAAAGTATCGAAGGAAAGACCCAAGTAAGGAGTTGTTTACTTTGCTCTTTTTCTTTAACAATCGAGTCTTCTACCTTATTAAGTTCTTCTAAATGATTTCCTTTCAATCCCTGATCCCTAGCGCTAGCAAAATCAGTTCGAGGCCAATAGGCATGCAATTCAACTCCACGCTTAGCCGGAAGATTGTCCAAACGAATAGTATAATCAAGGCTACTCTTTTCAATCGTTCCCTCTCTAAAAAGTTTGCCTGTATGGAAAAAGAGTTTTTCAGCCCCCTTCTCTCCCCTTACATGAAATTCAAACTTTCCAATAGCCCCTGAACTATCTGTTAAAGGCTGCCAATTTAATTCAGCGATGTCATCATATAGGAAAAGCAAATTTTTTAAGTTCCATGTAAGCTCAACTTCAACTGTGTCGCCTTCCTGGCCTGGATTATAGACTCTCACAGTATAACCATTCGCTTCTTCTGTCACTTCACTCGTAACGTCTGCTAGTTCAGCACCATTTTTCGCAGCCTGAACCTTTGGATGAGGATCAATGTCAAATCCACTAGGCATCTTGCCAGCACGTCCAAGTCCCACGATTTGGCCCTTAAAGTCCTCCTCAAACTGGTAAACTATCTTTTGTCTAAATTCTGCCGTATTATCTGCATGAATATACAAATCCCCTTGATAAGAATTTATCTTAAAATCAATGGCGAAAACAGAAAGTGGCAGAAGGCAAAACAAGCCAAACATCAGTAAGAAAAAAGTTTTTTTCATCAACTAAGCCCCCTTTTTATCTTTCTTATCATTATAGCATTTTTTCGTAAGTAAAGGCTTACTTATGTTGAAAAATTACGCATTTTTCGATAAAATAGGAGACAGTTATTTTTTAATAGATTAGAATAGGAGAAATCATGAGAAAAATATACTTATCTATTTTCACAAGTCTCTTGCTGATGCTGGGACTTGTCAATGTTGCTCAAGCCGATGAATATTTACGCATCGGGATGGAAGCAGCATATGCTCCCTTTAACTGGACCCAGGACGATGATAGCAATGGGGCTGTCAAAATCGATGGGACTAACCAGTATGCTAACGGATACGATGTTCAAATCGCCAAGAAAATCGCTAAGGACTTAGGCAAAGAACCTTTAGTTGTTAAAACCAAATGGGAAGGTCTAGTCCCTGCCCTTACTTCTGGTAAGATTGACATGATTATCGCAGGTATGAGTCCAACTGCCGAACGCAAACAAGAAATTGCATTTTCGAGCAGTTACTACACTAGCGAACCAGTTTTGCTTGTCAAAAAAGATTCTACTTATTCAAATACTAAGTCTTTGGATGACTTTAACGGTGCGAAAATCACTTCTCAACAAGGTGTCTACCTTTATGACTTGATTGGTCAAATCCCAGGTGCTAAAAAAGAAACTGCCATGGGAGACTTCGCTCAAATGCGCCAAGCTCTTGAGGCTGGTGTCATCGATGCCTATGTTTCTGAACGACCAGAAGCTCTGACTGCTGAAGCTGCGAACTCTAAGTTTAAGATGGTCCAAGTAGATCCAGGTTTCAAAACTGGGGAAGAAGATACAGCTATCGCCATTGGACTTCGTAAAGATGACAATCGTATTAGCCAAATCAATGCTAGCATCGAAACCATTTCAAAAGACGACCAAGTTGCCTTGATGGATCGTATGATTAAGGAACAACCTGCCGAAGCTACAACAACTGAAGAGACTAGCAGTAGTTTCTTTAGCCAAGTTGCTAAAATTCTTTCTGAAAACTGGCAACAACTCTTGCGTGGTGCTGGTATCACTCTTTTAATCTCTATCGTCGGAACCATCACAGGTCTCATTATCGGTCTTGCCATTGGTGTTTTCCGTACTGCTCCTCTCTCTGAGAATAAAGCCATTTATAGCCTACAAAAATTAGTTGGCTGGATCCTCAATGTCTACATTGAAATTTTCCGTGGTACTCCAATGATCGTTCAATCGATGGTTATCTACTATGGAACTGCCCAAGCTTTCGGTATCAACCTTGACCGTACACTAGCTGCTATCTTCATCGTTTCAATCAATACCGGTGCCTACATGACTGAAATCGTCCGTGGTGGTATCCTGGCAGTTGACAAGGGACAATTTGAAGCCGCAACTGCACTCGGTATGACTCATAACCAAACCATGCGTAAGATTGTCCTACCTCAAGTGGTCCGTAATATCCTACCAGCAACTGGTAATGAATTTGTCATCAATATCAAAGATACATCTGTATTGAACGTTATCTCTGTTGTCGAACTTTATTTCTCTGGAAATACCGTGGCAACTCAAACTTATCAATACTTCCAGACATTTACAATCATCGCCGTGATTTACTTTGTCCTCACCTTCACCGTAACACGTATCCTACGCTTCATCGAGCGCCGAATGGACATGGATACCTATACTACAGGTGCTAACCAAATGCAAACGGAGGATTTGAAATAATGACACAAGCAATCCTTGAAATTAAACACCTCAAAAAATCCTATGGACAAAACGAAGTGCTAAAAGACATTTCCCTCACTGTCCACAAGGGAGAAGTTATCTCTATCATCGGAAGCTCTGGAAGCGGGAAATCAACCTTCCTACGCTCCATTAACCTACTTGAAACGCCAACTGATGGACAAATCCTTTATCATGGACAAAACGTCCTTGAAAAAGGCTATGACCTCACGCAATACCGTGAAAAGTTGGGCATGGTTTTCCAATCCTTTAACCTCTTTGAAAATCTCAACGTGCTTGAAAACACAATCGTCGCTCAGACAACTGTCCTTAAACGCGAACGTACAGAAGCTGAAAAAATTGCTAAAGAAAACTTGGAAAAAGTCGGCATGGGGGAACGCTACTGGCAAGCGAAACCAAAACAACTCTCAGGTGGTCAAAAACAACGTGTGGCCATCACTCGTGCCCTTTCCATGAATCCTGACGCCATTCTCTTTGATGAACCAACATCAGCTCTCGATCCAGAAATGGTTGGAGAAGTCCTCAAAATCATGCAGGACCTGGCTCAGGAAGGCTTGACCATGATTGTCGTAACCCATGAAATGGAATTTGCCCGTGATGTCTCTCACCGTGTTATCTTTATGGATAAAGGTGTGATTGCTGAAGAAGGTAAACCAGAAGACCTCTTCACCAATCCTAAAGAAGACCGTACAAAAGAGTTCCTTCAACGCTATCTCAAATAAAAAGAAAAGGCTGCATCAACCATGCAGTCTTTTTGCTGTTCAAAATGAAAAGGCAGATTCTCTATCTCTACTACTTGAGGGTCAAGAATCCGCCGTTATCCAAAGATTAATCTTCAAATTTTTCATGATTTTTTTCATAGAAATCAATTAGGCCTAGGGCTGTTTCAAATGAAATATTTTTTACTTTTGCACGACCCTGCGCCAGAGCAATGATAGACATTTCACGCGCATTCGTTTCTTTAGAGATACGGTAGCCTGTGATTTTCTTATCACGAACCCAGCCAACAACTGATTCTACTTTTTCAAAGTTTGACTTAGCCATGTTTTTCTCCTATTTTCTTCTTTACAATATTTAATTGTATACGTTTTTACTACTTTTGTCAATAAAAAAACATATATTCAACGAAAATAATTAGTTCAGAATTTTCTTACTTCCTTTTTAAAGCCGATAATATATAGGTTTTGCTAGCCTCTACACCATAAATATTTGCTAATAAAAATATTGTATTATTACCCTCTTGAGGTGCAAAATTATTCAAGCTTTTAAAAAAATGCTTCCCTATTTCCGTAAGATAGCTTATTTCTTCGATTTAATAACTGAATATGACAATCCTAACCTTTAGAAATCCAAGCATTCACTAGCTCAAAACTCCTATCTTTCTTCCTCAAGAAATCATCTGATAGATAGCCATTCCTTATATTCTTCAAATTCATCACTCATTTGGATATTGAGGTGCTAACCTAAAACCAAACACCCGATTCTCTAAACCATCCTTAATAAAGATGACAAGACAGATAAGCTCAGTCGGTTACTCATATATCCTTTTAATATGGTATATTTGTCAGCAAAAAGAAAGCAAATCACATCTTAAAGACCGTGTGAGTTTACTTTTCAAAATAGATGGGAAATCAAAATGAAGGATGGAAATCGGAGCCAAACATCATAAGTGCTATAATGAACAGAAGTAAGAATTGCACGATAAGCTTCCTAAAACCATAGGAATCGCCCCCTTTCTTCATCTTCATTATAGCACCTATACATCAGTTGTGCAAATAATATGATATTTTTTTATTAGTTCTCAGACAAGCATATTATAAAGGGTTTCATTACCATTTAAATTAATATAAGCCGGATCAAAACCTTCCATGCGACGAATCAATCCTGCATAATCATGCTTATCCGCTAAGGCGATTCCGATCAATACTGGACCTGTTCCCTTGCTAGCTCGTTTGATATACTCAAAACGTGTGATATCATCATTTGGCCCCAGGATATCATTTACAAATTCACGCAAAGCTCCTGGACGCTGTGGAAAATTGACCACAAAGTAATGTTTGATCCCATCATAAATCAAGGCACGCTCTTCCATTTCTGGCATGCGGTTGATATCATTATTTCCTCCAGAAATGATACAACAAATGGTTTTCCCCTTGATATATTCAGCCAACACCTCTAAAGAAGCAATACTAGCAGCTCCAGCAGGTTCTGCAACAATCCCTTGCTTAGAGTAGAGGTCAATCAAGGTTTCAGAAATCAATCCCTCATCAACACCTACCAAAGTTTGAACATGTTGACGAGTTGCCTCATAGGTCAACTGTCCTACCTTTTGTACAGCAATCCCATCCGCAAATTTGTCAATTTCCTTGAGTTTAACAGGCCCACCAGCTTCAAAGGCAGCCTTCATGGAACGTGCCCCATTCGCCTCTACTCCGATGACTTCAATTTCTGGACTTGTTTCCTTGATATAGGTAGAAACCCCGGCAATGAGACCGCCACCACCAACAGGAACCAAGACAGCATAAAAATCAATCGATTCTTTTCGAGCTTCTTCTAAAATCTCATAAGCAACGGTTCCTTGACCTGCCTGAACATGAGCATCATCAAAAGGATCAATAAAGGTACGATTTTCAGAAACTGTAAATTCTTGAGCTGCTTTAGCAGAAGCATCAAAGGTATCTCCAACTAGTTTAATGGTTACGAAATCCCCACCAAAAAAGCGAACTTGACCAATCTTTTGTTGCGGAGTAGTAATGGGCATAAAAATAGTAGCAGGAATTTTCATTTCATTACAGGTATAGGCTACTCCCTGCGCATGATTTCCCGCAGAGGCACAGACTACCCCACGCTCACGCTCTTCCTTGCTGAGTTGGGAAATGGCATAATAGGCACCACGAATTTTAAAGGAACGAACACGTTGGGCATTTTCCTTTTTCAAATAAATCTTAGCACCATACTTCTCCGATAAATAATGGTCATAATCAAGCGGTGTATTCACAACCACACCGTTCAAGACCTTGTGAGCCTTGATGATATCTTTTGAACTTAACATATAAAACCTCTTTTTCTATAAAAAACAGTCACTAATGACTGTTTTTTTAGTTATTCATCTCCAAAAACTTCAGCAACACTTTCATGATATTTATGAGCCATACGAATTGAAAACTCTTTAGGAAGTTCATAACGATTTGTAGAAATCCAATCATATAACCATTCTGCCAAACTTTCTTCACTATCATTACGATGGAAGATAAAATAGTTTAAAATTTCTTTATATTCTACATCATTCAAATCCAGCGTGTCTACAAATTGACTACGAGGAACAAAATTAGAATCTAATTTTCTTAGTTGATCTGTCAATTCTCCCAATTGTAAATCCAACTGAAAAAATAATTTTTGCAGTTGCCTATCAGTTTCATCACATCCTGTCTTGATAGAAAACAAATTGGTAATATTCATATGATTTCAACCCCTAAATAAGTACATCTAATATCCCACGAATAGCTGAAGCTAAAGTTTTCTCAAAATCCTTTGCTCTCTAATTAGTTATAGATTTTGAATGCATCATCGTCGTTTTTACCAACGAATGGCATTGCTTTACGCAATTCTGCACCAACTTTTTCAATTTCAAGGTTAGCTGCTTGTTCGCGGTAAGCAGTCAATTTTGGACGTCCAGCTTTATAGTCATTTACAAAGTCATTTGCAAATTTACCATTTTGGATATCTGCCAAGACAGCTTTCATGTTTTCTTTAACTTGTTCAGTGATTACACGTGGACCTGATACATAGTCACCGTACTCAGCAGTGTTTGAAATTGATTGACGCATTTTCTTGAATCCACCTTCGTAGATCAAGTCAACGATCAATTTCATTTCGTGAAGAACTTCAAAGTAAGCCAATTCTGGAGCGTAACCTGCTTCTGTCAAGACTTCGAAACCTGCTTCGATAAGGGCAGTCAAACCACCACAAAGTACAGCTTGTTCACCAAACAAATCTTCTTCAGTTTCTTCTTTGTATGTTGTTTCAAGAAGACCTACACGAGCTGCTCCAACACCTTTACACCAGTCCATAGCAATGTTTTTAGCATTTCCTGTTGCATCTTGGTATACTGCGTAAAGAGCTGGTACACCAAATCCTTCTTCGTAAGTACGGCGTACCAAGTGTCCTGGTCCTTTAGGAGCACACATGAAGACATCTACATCGGCAGGAACTTTGATAAATTCAAAGTGGATGTTGAAACCATGGGCAAATCCAACTGCATTTCCAGCTTCCAAGTTTGGAGCGATTTCTGCTTCGTACAATTCTTGTTGGATTTCGTCTGGTGCCAAAATCATGATAACGTCAGCCAATTTAGTAGCTTCTGCTACTGTGTAAGTGTCAAATCCGTCTTCTTTTGCTTTATCAAAAGATTTACCTGGACGTACACCGATGATGACATCGCGACCTGAATCACGCAAATTTTGAGCATGCGCATGTCCTTGTGAACCATAACCGATAACGGCGATTTTTTTACCGTCAAGTGCTGCTACTTTAACATCTTTTTCGTATTCCATTTGAACTGCCATAGTTTTTCTCTCTTTTCTATTATTTATTGCCTTTTAGGCTGGTTTAACAAAATTAAGTTTTT
>NZ_JBBJZX010000046.1:0-15651 GCF_038148935.1 Streptococcus pseudopneumoniae
AACTTTATGACCATTCACGGAAATCCAGGCAATAAGGTCTTCCACCCAGAAGATTTTGGTACGGCTTATGTCAATGTCAATATGATGGCAGGTATTTACGGTGGTAATACGAGTCCAGGTGCCCCCGGTTCTCTATCCTTCAAACACAATGCTTTTCGTATGTGGGGTTATTATGGATATGACAAAGGTTTCACTAGTTATGTATCTAGCAAATATCAAGGTGAAGCTGATAAACAAAACCAGGGTAGATTAGGTGATGATTTCATTATTAAGAAAGTTTCTGGAGACAAGTTCAAGACACTTGAAGAGTGGAAGAGACATTGGTATCACGATGTTAAAGCTAAAGCAGAACAAGGATTTACTGCTATTGAAATTGACGGTAAACAAATTACCAACTATACACAATTGAAAGATATTTTTGTTAAGGCAGTTGAAGAAGATTTGAAGAAACCAGATGACTTCTCTCACACTGTTACTCTTAAATCTAAGGTCTTCAAAGCCCTTCTTAAAAACACAGACGGTTTCTTTAACCAACTGTTTAAAGAAGACATTTAAATGTTTAAAATATAAAGAGGGCAGTTTTTTGCTCCCTCTGAAAAGTCATCATTTGATGGCTTTTTTCTATATAGGGTACTTGAAAGGCTATCATCGGACAAAATAAAGAAGGCATGATATAATATAAGGTAGATTTCTATGTCATAAAACAAAAAACTGTTTGAACATCATTCATTTGAGAACCCTTTATGTTCAAACGATAGTAAAATAAAATAGGGTCTCTAAACCCTTGCTACGAAAGGAAAAAAACTCAATGGCTACTATTCAATGGTTTCCTGGTCACATGTCTAAAGCGCGTCGACAGGTGCAGGAAAATTTAAAATTTGTTGATTTTGTGACGATTTTGGTGGATGCACGTTTACCTCTATCTAGTCAAAATCCTATGTTGACCAAGATTGTTGGTGACAAACCAAAACTCTTGATTTTAAACAAGGCAGACTTGGCTGATCCAGCAATGACCAAGGAATGGCGTCAGCATTTTGAATCACAGGGAATTCAGACGCTGGCTATCAACTCCAAAGAGCAAGTGACTGTAAAAGTTGTAACAGATGCGGCCAAAAAACTCATGGCTGATAAGATTGCTCGTCAGAAAGAACGTGGTATCAAGATTGAAACCTTGCGTACCATGATTATCGGGATTCCAAATGCTGGTAAATCCACTCTCATGAATCGTTTGGCTGGTAAGAAAATTGCCGTTGTCGGAAACAAACCAGGTGTTACCAAGGGACAACAATGGCTCAAAACCAATAAAGACCTGGAAATCTTGGATACACCGGGTATTCTTTGGCCTAAGTTTGAGGATGAAACTGTAGCTCTTAAGTTGGCCTTGACTGGAGCTATCAAAGACCAGTTGCTTCCTATGGACGAGGTAACCATTTTTGGTCTGAATTATTTCAAAGAACATTATCCAGAAAAGCTGGCTGAACGCTTCAAACAAATGAAAATTGAGGAAGAAGCGCCTGTTATTATTATGGATATGACCCGCGCCCTCGGTTTCCGTGACGACTATGACCGTTTTTACAGTCTCTTCGTGAAGGAAGTCCGTGATGGCAAGCTTGGTAACTATACCTTAGATACATTGGAAGACCTCGATGGCGACGATTAAAGAAATAAAAGAACTCCTTGAAACGGTCAAAGACATAGATAGCCCTATCTTTTTAGAACTCGAAAAAGATAATCGCTCTGGAGTTCAAAAGGAAATTAGCAAGCGTAAAAAAGCCATTCAGGCAGAATTGGATGAGGATCTTCGCTTGGAAGCCATGCTTTCCTATGAAAAAGAACTTTACAAGCAAGGATTGACCTTAATTGCTGGTGTTGACGAGGTCGGCCGTGGTCCTCTGGCTGGTCCTGTGGTCGCTGCAGCCGTCACCTTACCTCAAAATTGTAAGATTAAAGGTCTCAATGACAGCAAGAAAATTCCTAAAAAGAAACACCTAGAAATTTATCAAGCAGTTCAAGATAAAGCCTTGTCGATTGGAATTGGTATCATGAATAATCAGATCATCGATCAAGTCAATATCTATGAAGCAACCAAACTGGCTATGAAGGAAGCTATCTCCCAGCTCAGTCCTCAACCTGAGCACCTCCTGATAGATGCCATGAAACTGGAATTGCCCATTTCACAAACCTCCATCATCAAAGGAGATGCCAACTCCCTCTCGATCGCAGCAGCTTCCATAGTAGCCAAGGTGACCCGTGATGAATTGATGAAGGAATACGACCAGCAGTTCCCTGGCTATGATTTTGTTGCTAATGCAGGATATGGAACAGCTAAACACCTGGAAGGACTTGACAAACTAGGAGTTACCCCAATTCACCGAACCAGCTTTGAACCCGTTAAATCACTGGTTTTAGGTAAAAAAGAAAGTTAATTGAAAGGAAATACCATGGAGGAACAGTCGGAAATAGTCCGTTCTAAGAAAGAATTCGCCTTTGCATCCAGCACTATACTATCCCAAGTTGGTCGAGGAATCATTGTTGGTCTCGTTGTTGGAATTATCGTTGGATCCTTTCGTTTCTTAATTGAAAAAGGCTTCCACCTGATACAAGGACTTTATCAAGATCAAGGGCACTTATTTGTTAATTTATTTATTATCGCCCTGTTTTATCTAATCATCTGCTGGCTTAGTGCCAAACTGACACGCTCTGAAAAAGATATTAAAGGCTCAGGAATTCCTCAAGTCGAAGCCGAACTGAAAGGCCTCATGACCCTTAACTGGTGGGGCGTTCTCTGGAAAAAATATATTCTAGGAATTCTAGCTATTGCCAGCGGACTCATGCTGGGGCGTGAAGGACCAAGTATCCAACTGGGAGCAGTTGGTGGTAAAGGAATTGCCAAGTGGCTCAAATCCAGTCCAGTAGAGGAACGTTCCTTGATTGCCAGTGGTGCTGCAGCAGGACTAGCCGCTGCCTTTAATGCACCGATTGCTGGACTTCTCTTTGTGGTAGAAGAAGTCTATCATCACTTTTCACGCTTTTTCTGGGTCTCAACTCTAGCAGCCAGCATCGTAGCAAACTTTGTGTCTCTGCTCATGTTCGGTTTGACACCAGTATTGGATATGCCAGATAACATTCCTCTCATGACCCTAGATCAGTATTGGATATATCTCGTCATGGGAATTTTCCTTGGATTTTCAGGTTTTCTCTATGAGAAAGCTGTACTCAATGTTGGTCGAGTTTATGACTGGCTTGGTCAAAAAATCCATTTGGATAGAGCTTATTATCCAATTCTTGCTTTTATTCTCATCATACCAGTCGGAATCTTTTTACCCCACATCCTTGGTGGTGGAAATCAGCTTGTACTTTCCTTAACTGAGCAAGATTTTAGTTTCCAAGTTCTATTAGCTTACTTTTTAATTCGCTTTATCTGGAGCATGATTAGTTATGGAAGTGGTCTTCCAGGAGGGATTTTCCTACCTATTTTGGCTCTCGGTTCCTTGCTTGGTGCCCTAGTTGGTGTTATCTGTGTCAATCTTGGACTTGTCAGTCAAGAGCAATTCCCTATATTTATTATCCTAGGAATGAGTGGCTATTTTGGAGCTATATCAAAAGCTCCCTTAACTGCTATGATTCTGGTAACTGAGATGGTAGGAGATATTCGCAACCTCATGCCACTTGGTCTTGTCACTCTTGTTTCTTATATTATCATGGATTTGCTCAAGGGTGCACCAGTCTATGAAGTCATGCTGGAAAAAATGCTCCCAGAAGAAGTATCCAGCGAAGGAGAAGTTACACTTATCGAAATACCAGTTTCTGATAAAATTGCTGGGAAACAAGTTCATGAACTCAACTTACCACACAACGTCCTCATCACTACCCAAGTCCATAATGGTAAGAGCCAAACAGTTAACGGCTCAACTAGAATGTTTCTCGGAGATATGATTCACCTGGTTATTCCAAAAAGTGAAATTGGAAAAGTCAAAGATTTGTTGTTGTAGTGATTTTTTACATAATTTATGTTATGTAAAAAATAAACTTCTTAATTTAATATATTAGAAAACCGATTCTCAGTAATGAGATCGGTTATTCTTTACTAACAAGATGTTTAACATCAAGTAATCGAACTTTGTTGAAAATAAGACTATAATTAAGTTAGAAATGATAAAGCATAAAGCTAGAAAGGAGTTTACTGTATCAAATCTGTACAGTAAGATTAAAATCATGAAAAAGAAAACAATAGCAATTATACAATGTATTTTGTATCTCATAGCTCCTTATATAGCTCTTCAGTTATGTAGAATGAACAGAAAGTATCGTTACTGATAATCTATTTTTTATTTTCCTTATTCTGCTGACTATTTCATTCTGGTTTAGTATTTGGAAGCTAGAAAAAGCACTAGCTAATGATTCTCAATAGAAACTCCAAAGACTTAGATCTGTTTTACTCAGGTCTAAAAAATCCCACACTATCTTTCCGAAAAACTATAATTTTCTTGAAAAATATATAAGCCTATGCTATACTACTAGTAGACTTATTTATGGAGAAAATACATGAAACGTGAGATTTTACTGGAACGAATCGACAAACTAAAACAAATCATGCCCTGGTATGTTCTGGAATACTACCAATCTAAGCTGGCTGTGCCCTACAGTTTTACAACCTTGTACGAATACCTCAAGGAATACGATCGATTTTTTAGCTGGGTTTTGGAGTCTGGAATTTCAAACGCCGATAAAATGTCTGATATTTCTTTATCGGTCTTGGAAAATATGTCTAAGAAAGACATAGAATCATTCATCCTTTATCTACGTGAACGTCCTTTGCTGAATGCCAATACAACCAAGCAAGGCGTTTCCCAAACGACCATCAATCGGACCTTATCAGCTCTTTCCAGTCTTTACAAATATCTGACCGAGGAAGTTGAAAACGACCAGGGAGAACCTTATTTCTATCGAAATGTAATGAAGAAAGTTTCAACCAAGAAAAAGAAAGAAACCCTTGCTGCCAGAGCTGAAAACATCAAACAAAAGCTCTTTCTAGGTGATGAAACAGAAGGGTTTCTGACTTATATAGACCAAGATTACCCACAACAGCTCTCAAATCGAGCTCTTTCATCATTTAATAAAAATAAAGAACGTGATTTGGCCATTATTGCCCTTCTCTTGGCATCGGGTGTTCGCTTATCTGAAGCTGTTAATCTGGATCTAAGAGATCTCAATCTCAAGATGATGGTTATCGATGTCACTAGAAAAGGTGGCAAACGTGACTCTGTCAATGTCGCTGCCTTTGCTAAGCCTTATTTAGAGAATTATCTGGCCATTCGAAATCAACGCTATAAGACGGAAAAAACAGACACAGCCCTCTTTTTGACACTCTATAGAGGTGTTCCCAATCGTATTGACGCTTCCAGCGTTGAGAAAATGGTTGCTAAATACTCAGAGGACTTCAAAGTCCGTGTAACACCCCATAAACTGCGCCATACCCTAGCAACTAGACTCTATGATGCAACTAAATCTCAAGTTTTGGTCAGTCACCAGCTAGGACATGCCAGCACACAAGTCACTGACCTCTATACCCATATCGTTAATGATGAACAAAAGAATGCTCTAGATAGTTTATGAAATACATAAAATAAATTATGTAATATATGATTTTAAAAAAGAAGCTGGTCCTACAACCAACTTCTTTTTGATTTATCCAACTACCGCTTCAGCGATTTCTTCACGGCTAATACCAGCGAAATAGCGTGCAATATCAATCGTTTCTATATTTTTGAAATTCTCATTTGCCTACTACTTAATTTAACTATAGCAAAAATAATGCAGATAAGGAAGGATATTTTTGCTTGTAGGAATTCTAAAAATCAAGCTTTTCTGGATTCAAATCTCTTCATAATCACAGTTAAACGCCAACGGTAGAGAGCCCCGCTCACGATTAGACTAATAATCAAACCAATCCAGTAAGAATAAGCTCCAAAATCTGTTAGAGAGTCGAATACCATAGCTACTGGGAGTGTCACCCCCCAGTAACCAACCAAACCAAGGTAAAAAGGAATAACGGTATCCTTATACCCCCGTAAAATTCCCTGAAGCGGTGCCGCAAAGGTATCTGCTAACTGGAAGAAAAGACTATAAGTCAAAAAACATGCTGTCAAATCGATAAATTCTGGGTCGTTCCCATAAAGACTAGCCACATTTCCCCTAAAAATGTAAAGGAAAGATAAGGTGAAGGCCGCAAAAATAAGGGCTGTCCATCTTCCTAGACCAATATAGGTTTTCGCATCATCAAATCGCTTGGCTCCCACTTCATAAGACACGACTATCGCCATAGTCGATGAGATACTCATAGGAAAGGCGTACATGAGACTTGAAAAGTTCATGGCTGACTGGTGGCTAGCGATAATCAAGGACGAGAACTTAGCCATAATCAAGCCAACCACGGAAAAGATAGCTACTTCCGCGAAAACAGTTCCCCCAATAGGCAGACCTAAACGAACTCCTTCCTTGATTTTATCCATATTAAGCGGAATGCGTTTCTCAAGGTGTAAGGCTTTGAGCTTCTCCTGTTTAAATAAAACCAGAACAGAAATCCCCAGCAAGACCCAGTAAGCCAAAGAAGTTCCTAAACCAGCCCCAGCACCTCCCAGTTCTGGAACACCAAAGGCTCCGTAAATCAAGAGGTAGTTAAATCCACTATTGAGAGGAAGTAACAAAAGCATGAGGTACATGGACAGTTTGGTCAACCCCAGCGAATCCAGCAAGGAACGAATGACACTAAAGAGCAACAAGGGGATAATCCCGATAGATAAAAACCAGAGATAGCGAACCGCTACTGCTGCCACTGGTACTTCTAGTCCGATATGATTTAAAACGGGTGGTGCCAGGAAAACTACCATCCCCAGCAAGACCACAGATAGACCCAAGGCCAGATAGATGAATTGGTAAAAATCAGACGCAACTTCTTCCTTTTTTCCTCGTCCAAGATGGTGACCAATGATGGGCACCAAGGCCGACACAATCCCTGTCAGAAATGTAAAGAAAGGATTCCAGATACTGGTTGCCATAGACACACCAGCCAAGTCCATAGTATTGTATTGACCTGTCATTGCAGTGTCAACAAAAGAGGCAGAATAATTGGCAAATTGGTAGATCAGGATTGGGAAGAAAATTTTTAAAAATAATACTAACTTCTCTCGTAAACACTTTGTCTTATACATACTTCTCTTTCTATTCTGATTTATCTAAACCAAAGAGTTTCAGACCATAGTTTTTCAAACTTAGCGGAGGATTATTAGATTTTGAAGTAGTATGCCAACACGCACATGTTCGACAATAATAGCTTCTAACTAAACCTCCATTATCATATTGAACCGCATGGTCAGCTTTTTCTTTAGTTTCATATTGAATTTTAGAACGATTAGATGCGGGACAGTAAATTCCGCTATTAGATTTTGCTTTTCTCTCCCTACGTTTTCGAAAATAATTCATATTCCAACTCCTATCAAGCTTGATAGACAATTTGTCCCTTACAGATTGTATATTTAACCTGCCCTTTTAAGGTTTCACCGATGAATGGTGAATTAGCTGCTTTAGAAGCAAATTGGGAGTCCACAAGGCGGTCAGCCTTAGCATCAAAAATAGTGATGTCCGCTGGACCATTCTCAGCCAAGTAACCTGCTTCAAAGTTGTAAAGCTTGGATGGGTTGTATGTCATTTTTTCAAGTAATTCCATCAAGCTCAACTCACCAGTTTCCACCAAATAAGTCAAACCGAGAGATAGAGATGTTTCTAAGCCAGTCATACCAGATGGTGCCTTAGTAATATCCTCAACATTTTTTTCATCTGCATGATGAGGTGCGTGGTCAGTCGCGATAACTGTGATGACACCTGATTTAAGACCTTCGATAACAGCACGACGGTCTGATTCCAAACGAAGTGGCGGATTCATCTTAGCATTGCTTCCTTGTGTCAAAAGGAGCGCTTCAGTCTTAGAAAAATGCTGTGGCGCTACTTCTGCTGTGACTTGCGCACCCAATCCTTGAGCAAACTCAACTACTTTAACACTTTCTTCTTTAGACAAGTGCTGGATGTGAACGTGAGCCTTGGTCGCATAGGCAATCATGACATCACGCGCCATCATAGCATACTCAGCCACCCCGGTCGCACCGCAGATATGGAAATGTTCTTTAGCAATATTTTCGTTAAAGCCAAGAACACCGTTCAAACCTGGATCTTCCTCATGAAGACTAATAAAGGTATTGAGTTTTTTGGCTTCCTCCATGGCTTCCTTGACAACTTTACTACTTTCAAGCGGAATACCGTCATCAGAAAAACCAACCGCACCAGCTTCTAAGAGTGCCTTGAAGTCTGTCAAATCTTGGCCATTAAAATTCTTAGTAATGGTCGCAACCGTCTTGACATGAATCTTTTCCTTGGCAGCTGACTGGAGAACTTCTTGCAGGGTTTCTACATCTGAAATGGTTGGACTAGTATTGGCCATCATAACAACCGTGGTAAAACCACCTGCAGCGGCTGCTAGGGCACCAGTATGAATGTCTTCTTTATGGGTTTGACCAGGTTCACGGAAATGAACATGGATGTCAACCAAGCCAGGAGCAACTACAAGACCAGTAGCATCAAGCACCTCTACCTCTGCTCCTTCTTCTTTAATCTCAGGCGCAATTTTGATAATTTTCCCATCTTGAATTAAGACATCACACACTTGATCCAAACCAGACTTGGGATCCATTACACGACCATTTTTGATTAGTAGCATCTGCTTTCTCCTTTATTCATAGAAATCAACTTGAGTATCCAACAATTTATCCCCATCATAAACAAACTTGGCTGAAAAGAAGGGTTTATCCTCTAAAAGCCACTCAACAAAGGTATGGTCACCTTCCCAAGTCGGCTTGCTCAAAACCTCATCATAGGGAACCCATTCCAGCGTTCCCTCGTTGCAGTCAATCAAGTCGCCCTCAAACTCTGTCACCTTAAAAACATAGGTGTACCAGTCTAAATCTGGTGTAAATTCAGGAAAAGTGATGACACCTTTTAGAACTGGCTTGGCTTTGAGCCCTGTTTCCTCAAGGATTTCACGCGCTGCACATTCCTGAGGCGTCTCACCACGCTCTAGCTTACCACCCACACCAATCCATTTCCCTTCATGGACATCATTTGGCTTCTTATTACGGTGGAGCATGAGCAGTTCTTTCCCATTATCAATGTAGCAAATTGTCGCTAACTGAGGCATATTTTCTCCTTATCTAAGCCAATCGATTGGCTCTTGTCCTGTCTCTTTTAAGAATGCATTGGCCTTGGAAAAAGGTTTGGAACCCCAAAATCCTCTATAAACCGACAAAGGACTGGGATGGGCTGATTCGATAACCAGGTGATGAGGATTGGTAACCAAGGTCTTCTTCTTGCGTGCATAAGCTCCCCAGAGTACAAAAACAACTGGTCTATCTAAATGATTAACCACCTGAATCACAGCATCCGTAAAAGGCTCCCATATCTGCCCAGCATGACCATTGGCCTGACCAGCAGGAACCGTCAAGCAAGCATTGAGAAGCAAGACTCCTTGCTCAGCCCAAGACGTTAAATCATGAGATTTCTTGACTCCGATGTCATCTGCTAATTCTTTCAAGATATTTTGCAAGGATGGCGGAGCTGGGATAGAGTCAGGAACAGAAAAACTCAAGCCCTGCGCTTGACCTGGCCCGTGATAGGGATCTTGCCCTAGAATCACCACCTTAACTTCTTCAAGCGGTGTTGTCAAGAGAGCCTGAAAAACCTTTTCTTTGGGCGGATAAATAGTTTCCTGAGTATAGACCTGCTCCATAAACTGATTGATTTTCCCGAAATAACCTTCAGGCAATTGCGCCTTAATCAAAGCATGCCAAGACGAGTGTTCCATAGCCGACTCCTTCATTTTTACTGCCTCTATTATAGCAAAAAGTGGCTTTCTAAACCACTTTTTACAGTTTATCTAAGCAATCCAGCAAGTCTTGATAAGAATGGACTTCGTAGGTTGGCTGGGCTTGTGTGTGATTTTCGAGGTGATGAGGGTTGTACCAAATCGTATCAATTCCAGCATTATTGCCACCTTGAATGTCGGCGGTTAGGGAATCTCCAATCATTAGGACTTTTTCTTTATTAAATCCAGCAATCTGTTGGCCAATCTTTTCATAAAAGAGAGCATCAGGCTTTTGTGTTTGCAATTGTTCAGAGATAAAGACTTGATTAAAATAAGGTGCCAGATCAGATTGAGCCAAACGTCCCGTCTGAATAGCAGTAATCCCATTTGTCGCAGCATATAAGTCATAATCACGCTCGATGAGACTATCTAAAAGTTCATGAGCACCTGAAAAAGCTTGCCCTTGCTGGGATAGGTAAAACTGGTAACGTTGGGCTAGAAAACTACCGTCTTTTCCCTGTCCAAAATGAGCAAATAAACGAGAAAAGCGCGTGTTAACCAGCTCTGGTTTACTGATTTTCTTTTGCTCCAAGTCCTTCCAGAGAGCCTTGTTCATAGGAACATAATAGTCTTTATAAGCCTGAATATCTGCAACCCCTTCTTCTTTTAGAAGTTGCGTCAAAGCCACATCCTCAGCAGTATCAAAATCAAGCAAGGTGTGGTCAAGGTCAAAAAGTAGAAATTTGTAGGACAATTTGGTGTTTTCCTTTCTAAGATAAACAACTTTCACTTCAGTCATCTGTTCAATATAAAAACTTAAAAGTGGTATAGTATCACAAAGAATAATAGTTCCAATTGATTAACTACCCCATACTATTCTAGTGAATTATAGAAATATCTCCTATAAATTCGAGCAATAGTTAAAATACATACAAATATGATTCCCAAAATCGATAATACTATTTTCACAAAACTCATTTCCGAACCCATGACATATATATGGAAAAGAGGGGCTAGTCCTACACATATATACAAAAGATAATTTATAAAGTTTATTTCACCAAATCCTGCAAAAAAATGTTTCATTTTGAATATTCCAATTTTACCTTTCGTCTTAATAATCCACTAACAACTCTATTGACTTCTCTTTTTTTTGAAAAATCTTGACAACAAATTTACTCCACTTAATGCTACTAAGACTTCAATGGGCAAAAAATAGTAATCCCATATCAAATGAGAAATCAGCAAGGTTAAAAATAGTATACAGTCAATATAACTATTCTGAAAATACTCTGTAATTACATAATACAGAAACACCACAACCATCAAAATTAAAATAACCATCATAATACTATCATCCTGTTCTTAATTTATTGTCACTTTTTCCATCCCATTCCATTCATCAATAGCATTAAAAAATCCAATCAAGAAATGACTACCCACTCACTAACGCTATTTCCAAAATTTAATTTTTGGGGGGATTTAGTAACCCAATACCAATTAGCAATACACCTAATATAAATAAAAGTATTTCCCAAAATTTATTCTCAGTTTTAATAAAAGGTATAAGATACATACTAACCAATATGGAACTTACCCCTAAAGGAGCAAAAACCACTCTGACTCTATCACTTAGTTTAAACATATTTAATTCCCCATAAAATAAGCAAGGGCTACGTTTACTGTAACATTCCCCCGTCTTTATGTAGAGATAATCCCCCATCAAGACACCTCATCTCTTCTTACTCAATAGCAACATAATTATTTGGTGATACGAGTTTCATAAGATTTCTCCTCTTTAACGTTGCATGGTTAGGATAGTTTCCTAACAGGTAATCGTCAACTTTGTTTATAGTACTTTGTTACCTAGATAAGATATCCTTTCTCTACCTGATTTGATTTTAAAGAGAACTAAGATTTAACCATATCTATCTCACTTCTTATTTTTAAATAATTCATACTCTTTTTCTCTGATAAAGGGAAGTGAGAAATTAGAAAAAATTAGTAGAATTGAAAATAGGTATCCATCTTTTTGCATTGCTAAAACATAGCCTAAAAATATATAGACAATCAAATCTAGTACAAAAAGAGAAAATATCCTCCTTTTCATTACCTTACTTGTCTTAAAGATTCTGTTTAATAGAATCTTTATCGTAGTATCTACACAAATTTTTATCAAAAAGATAAGAGTCAATACACGATTAGCAACTGTACCATGAAGAATAAATGGAAATATAGTTAATATAAAACTAGAAATCTCTAAATATTTTATCCGAGGAGATTGAGACATCTTACTTTTAAACTGACTGATTTTCCTATACTCACTAGCTAATCTAGTATCAAAATCTTTACCAATTTTATTAAAGATTAAAAACTCCAGGATAAAAATACTGATTAATACGATATAAGTAGAAACCTTTCCTGGGAAATATTTATTGATTAAAATCGGGAAACTCATTAACAGAATCGAATTTATGGCTAGACAGATAGATACTATTTTATTTTTAACTGAATATATAGGGAGCGATACTATCGAATAGAGAAACGCTAAAAAAATAAGCAAGAAATACTCTGTGCTGCTAATTAGCGGCGCCCTTAATGATAAAAATAGATAGGCACCCCACACGATGATATGCGCTTTACGAATTGACTCTAGATTACTCATCAACCTACTCCTAAATCTATTTTTAGTTCACATTCTCTTTCCAACAAGTCATAAACGTTTCATGATATTTCTTTCTTCTACATTAGATAAAGTCGAAATACATTGTTAACAAATGAAAATATAATGATAAGGCTTTCTTTTACTTTAGACTACCATAAAACAAGGAATCTTTCAACAAAATTCATTGGCAAACTACTACTCTAGAAGATTGTTAGCCCAAATCTTTCAGAATAGAACAATCCTAACTATCGAATACCCTAACTTCATAAATATCTATGTAATTCTAGACCTAGAATTCCTATAAATTAGATGTTTTCGCACTATTCTAAGCCATTGATTGCCTTAAATTTTAATTTTTAAAGAATTCTAAAGCTAGAATAAGAATAGTCCCATCACAATCAGTTTTGATTGATTCACAATTTAGAAACACTATAGCTTTACTCCTGTTAAAATAAAAAGGAACTGCATAAAGCAATCCCTTTCTGATTTTAAAATCATTTACTTAACATTTTATAGTTGAGATAATCAATAGCTCACCTATAAAAAGAGTTATAGTAAAATTCCTTATTTATTGATTTCAAGCTCCGCCAACTGTGTTTGAATAACTGACAGTTCTGCACCAGCCTGAAGAAGAGCAGCTGCAGTATAGGCACCTTCTACAATTGGAACCCTATTGATGATGATACTTTTATCACTGAAATCAACCACCATTTCTAAGTTCATTTTAGCAGAACCTAGGTCAAAAAAAGCTAATAAAGTATCTGCTGGATTTTCGGAAACAACCCTATCTACTTGATCAAAACTTGTTCCAATTCCTCCGTCCTCGGTTCCTCCTACATAAGTAATCGGAACATCTTTAGCTACTTCACTAATCAGTTCAACAACACCTTGTGCAATGTGTTTGGAATGTGAAACGATAACAAGACCAATACTTCCCATTAAACCACCCCAGTTTCTAAAAGAGCAGTAAAGAGTAATCCTGATGAGAATGATCCAGGGTCAATATGTCCAAGAGAACGTTCTCCTACATAAGATGCCCTTCCTTTAGTTGCAAGTAAATCTTTGGTAGCATTCACCACCTTATCAATAACCTCTTGAGTCAATTGACCAGCAGACAAGGCAGCAATAACAGGAGTCCAAACATCAACCATTGTCTTTTCTCCAACTTCTGCTTTCCCACGTTTGACAATCATATCCAGACCACTTTGTAAGATTTCTTCTAATTTAGAATGAGAATCAGCCTTGGCCATGCCCATAAAAGCAGAGCCATACAAGGGACCAGAAGCACCGCCTACCTTACTCAGTAGTTGCATTGAGACAAGCTTAAACACATCACTGCTGGTCTCAAATTGCTTTCCTTCTAAGTTTTCCATAACTGCAGCCATTCCACGCGCCATATTTCCTCCGTGGTCTCCATCTCCTATAGGAGTGTCTAACTCACTAAGGTAATCTTTCTGTTCTTGAATCTTTTCATTAAAAAGCTTCATCCATTCAAGAGTTTGTTCAACATTCATGCGACATTTCCTCCTTGAGTTTTACCAAGCTGGTGTAGTAACAGGTGCATTTAGAGCATCCAACCACTCATCATCTGCCAATCGAATCAATGTTAATGATAATCCAGCCATATCAATTGATGTCATATAGTTTCCAATTTTCTTAAATGCCAACTCAACACCTTTTTCATGGAGTAATTTAGCCACATCATTTGCAAATACGTATTGTTCCATAAGAGGAGTGTTTCCTAAACCATTGATGAGAAGGCCATAGCGTTCACCAGCTTTAAGTTGGAAACCTTCAGATAGTTTTTCAACCAATTCTGAGGCCAATTGTGCTGAAGGTTGCATTTTCTCTTTTTTATATCCTGGCTCACCATGAATACCAACTCCATATTCAAATTCATCATCTTCTAGAACAAAACCTGGTTTCCCAACCTCAGGAACGGTTGCTCCAGATAGGGCCAGCCCAATTGTTTTAATTTCTAAGACAAGTTTGTCGGCCAAGTCCTTCATTTCAGATAATGATTTACCAGAACGAGCTGCATCACCCAAAATTTTATGGACTAATATAGTACCTGCAACACCTCGACGGCCTTGGGTATAGAGACTATTTTCAACAGCAATATCATCATCAACCACAACACTTGCTACATCAATACCTTCCATTTCAGCAAGTTCTTGTGCAATTTCAAAGTTCATAATGTCACCAGAATAGTTTTTGATGACCATGAAAACTCCAGCACCTTCATCAGCTGCCTTGATGGCTTCTAAAACTTGGTCCGGAGTAGGTGAAGTGAAGACTGCTCCACAAATGGCAGCAGACAACATTCCATCTCCTACAAATCCAGCATGACTTGGTTCATGTCCTGAACCTCCACCTGAAATGAGACCAACTTTTCCTGTCTTTTCTGCCTTTCTAACGATGACATCAAAACCATCTAAGCGTTCTACCAAGTCATCATGCATGAATGACAATCCCTGCAACATTTCATCAACAACTTGTGTCGGTTCATTTATAATTTTTTTCATGAGAAACTCCTTTCGGCTTCTACCTTTGTTTTCGCTTTCATTATATATTTTTTATTGCTGGATGATAAGGGACAGATTCTATTATTTGTCCCCTTTTAAACCCGTTTAAAACATTTTTTTGGTAAAATGAAGTAAGTAAAAGAAAGGCTTCCTATGGCATCATCACTTATTACAAAAAAACGAATTGCCAAGGCATTTAGAGACCTATTAGCTACTAGAGAATTTGACAAAATCTCCATTGTAGATATCATGGAATCAGCTGGCATTCGTAGACAGACCTTTTACAATCACTTTCTTGACAAATATGAACTACTAGACTGGATATTTGAAAATGACTTAACCGAGTATATCACCAATAACTTGGACTTCATTTCGGGCCAAAAACTATTACAAGAATTATTTTTTTATTTCGAACAAGAGCGTGACTTTTATATTCAACTTTTTGATATTCAAGGGCAAAATAACTTCTATGACCAATTTATCAGCTACTGTCGCTTGCTTGTATCAAAAATTTTAAGAGAATACGGTCAGATTGATATCGATTCATCTGC
>NZ_JBBJZX010000047.1:0-15461 GCF_038148935.1 Streptococcus pseudopneumoniae
TTAGTTTGCTCAGTATAAAAGAATAGAAAAAAGAAGTTGAGACAATAAATCCCAACTTCTTTTGTTTTTTAACGTGATACGCGGCGGCGAGCTGCTTTTTTACGGTTTTCTTCGATGAAAGCTGCTTTTTGCTCTTCTGGTTCGATTACTTTCTTTTTAAATGCGTATACTGCACCTGCAAGTGCAGCGACAGTTCCTGCGACACCTGTTACAAGACCTTTAGCGAATCCTTTAGCCATGAGTCTTCCTCCTTTATATTCTCAATCAGCCAGTCTCCTCAAGAGGTCACATTTTTCTGACTGACCTTTTTGTGTTATAATAATAGTAACGAAAAAATGGGAATTTTTCAAGGAAAAAAGATGAAAACAAAAATAATTGTGATTGTTGGACCGACTGCTGTTGGAAAAACAGCCCTTGCCATTGAAGTGGCCAAGCGTTTTAATGGCGAAGTGGTTAGTGGAGATAGCCAGCAAGTCTATCGAGGACTTGATATTGGGACGGCTAAGGCTAGTCCAGAAGAGCAGGCAGCTGTTCCCCATCATTTAATCGATGTTAGAGAGGTAACCGAGTCTTACTCGGCTTTTGATTTTGTTTCAGAAGCTAAGATGGCTATTGAGGATATTCATAGTCGGGGCAAGCTAGCTATTATTGCTGGTGGGACTGGACTTTATATCCAGAGCTTGCTAGAAGGTTACCACCTGGGTGGGGAGACACCTCATGAGGAGATTTTGGCCTATAGGGCTAGTTTAGATCCTTATACAGATGAGGAATTAGCCCATTTGGTGGAGCAAGCAGGTCTTGAAATTCCCCAGTTTAATCGTCGTCGTGCTATGCGTGCCTTGGAAATCGCCCATTTTGGTCAGAATTTGGAAAATCAAGAGACCTTGTATGAACCATTGATTATCTGCTTGGATGATGAGCGCAGTCAGCTTTATGAGCGTATTAATCGCCGCGTGGATTTGATGTTTGAGGCTGGGCTTTTGGATGAGGCTAAGTGGCTCTTTGACCATTATCCAGATGTGCAGGCTGCTAAAGGAATTGGATATAAGGAACTCTTTCCTTATTTCCGTGGAGAGCAAACCTTGGAGGAAGCTAGTGAGAGTCTCAAACAGGCGACCCGCCGTTTTGCCAAGCGTCAGTTGACATGGTTCCGTAATCGCATGCAGGTGACCTTTTATCAGATTGGAGAATCTGGTGTACAAGACCGCATTTTAAGCCAGATAGAGGAGTTTTTAGATGATTGATACGGAAAAAAAAGAGGAGCGAGTCCTGCTCATTGGTGTAGAATTGCAGGGCATGGACAATTTTGATCTCTCTATGGAAGAATTGGCCAGTCTAGCTAAGACAGCTGGGGCAGTCGTTGTAGATAGCTACAGACAAAAACGTGAAAAGTATGATTCTAAGACCTTCGTCGGCTCTGGTAAGTTGGAAGAAATTGCCCTCATGGTGGATGCAGAAGAAATCACCACTGTCATCGTCAACAACCGTCTGACCCCAAGGCAAAATGTCAATCTAGAAGAAGTTCTGGGTGTTAAGGTCATTGACCGTATGCAGTTGATTTTGGATATCTTTGCCATGCGAGCTCGAAGCCATGAAGGGAAGCTCCAAGTTCACCTAGCCCAGCTCAAATATCTCTTGCCTCGCTTGGTTGGTCAGGGAATTATGCTCAGCCGTCAGGCAGGGGGAATTGGTTCCCGTGGTCCTGGTGAAAGCCAGCTGGAGTTGAACCGTCGTAGTGTTCGCAATCAAATCACGGATATCGAGCGCCAACTCAAGGTGGTTGAGAAAAATCGGGCCACAATCAGAGAAAAACGTCTGGAGTCCAGCACCTTTAAGATTGGTTTGATTGGTTACACCAATGCTGGGAAGTCAACTATTATGAACACCTTGACCAGTAAAACCCAGTATGAGGCTGACGAGCTCTTTGCGACTCTGGACGCGACGACTAAGAGTATCCATCTGGGGGGCAATCTTCAAGTAACTTTGACAGATACCGTGGGCTTTATCCAAGATTTGCCGACAGAGTTGGTGTCCAGTTTTAAGTCGACCTTGGAAGAAAGCAAGCATGTGGACCTTCTGGTTCATGTTATCGATGCCAGCAATCCTTACCATGAGGAGCATGAAAAAACGGTTCTGTCTATTATGAAAGACTTAGATATGGAAGATATTCCTCGCCTGACCCTCTATAATAAAGCGGATTTGGTGGAAGATTTCACGCCTACCCAAACGCCTTATGCCCTCATTTCTGCCAAGTCTGAGGATAGTCGTGAGAATTTGCAGGCTTTGTTTTTAGAGAAAATCAAGGATATTTTCGAACCCTTTACCCTGCGAGTGCCTTTTTCAAAGTCCTACAAGATTCATGATTTAGAAAGTGTTGCGATTCTTGAAGATCGTGACTACCAAGATGATGGAGAAGTGATTACAGGCTACATTTCTGAGAAAAATAAATGGAGGTTAGAGGAATTTTATGACTGATATTAAAACGTTGGCTCTAAAATATGGGGGCTATACAAATCTGGACAAGGTCTATCTGGATCAGCTTCTAGCTGGCAAGACAGAGCAGGAGCAGTTGACACTTATCACACCTCCGCCAAGTGTGGTCAATGCCTACTTTGCAGAGCTATACCAGAAAAAGAGTCCTGAGACTGCGACGAATTATTTTGCAGAAGTCAGTCAGGAACTGAATCTCTACAATGCTGAACCTAGTTTCACTCTTGAAAACAAACCTTTTATTCGCCTTAACCTGTCTGGTAAATCCTTTGGTTTTTGCTATGAGAGTGAGGGTCTGGGTCGGATTTTCTCTGAAAATGAAAAGGTAATCTCAGATGACTTGCTTTTTGAAATTGCGCAAATTTTCCCCCATCAACTGGTCTTTGAGGAGTCTGGCAAGATTTACATGAAGGCTGTTGGAGATGAGGAAGTTGTTAGCATGGAGAGTCTAACAGCTTTGACTGATTTGGAAAGCTTGGCTGATGGTCGCAAGCGTCTTAAAGGATACAGCCAAGAGGAGCTATTACAAGAAGCTACTGCTTTTTCTGGCAAGCGCTATTTCCGATCGGAAAACCGCACAGCCATGTTATATATTGATTAATTAGGAAGTATCGAATGGATATTCAATTTTTAGGAACGGGGGCTGGCCAGCCCTCTAAAGCCCGCAACGTTTCAAGTCTCGCCCTGAAACTTTTGGACGAGATTAACGAAGTCTGGCTCTTTGACTGTGGAGAAGGTACGCAAAATCGCATTCTGGAAACCACAATTAGACCACGTAAGGTCAGCAAAATCTTTATCACTCACTTGCATGGAGACCACATTTTTGGTCTGCCAGGTTTCCTTTCTAGCCGTGCCTTTCAGGCCAATGAAGAGCAGACAGATTTGGAAATCTATGGACCGCAAGGGATTAAGTCCTTTGTCTTAACCAGTCTTCGTGTGTCCGGTTCGCGCCTGCCTTACCGTATTCATTTTCATGAGTTTGACCAAGATTCTTTAGGAAAAATCCTTGAAACCGATAAATTCACGGTGTATGCAGAGGAGCTGGATCATACTATTTTCTGTGTTGGCTATCGTGTCATGCAAAAGGACCTAGAAGGTACCTTGGATGCTGAAAAGCTCAAGGCTGCTGGCGTCCCATTTGGCCCACTTTTTGGAAAAATCAAAAACGGTCAGAACGTTGTTCTCGAAGATGGGACTGAAATCAAGGCAGCTGACTATATCTCAGCGCCACGTCCAGGTAAGATTATCACTATTCTTGGTGACACCCGAAAAACTAGTGCCAGTGTGCGTCTGGCTGTTAATGCCGATGTCCTTGTCCATGAATCCACTTATGGCAAGGGTGATGAAAAAATTGCTCGTAACCATGGCCACTCTACTAACATGCAAGCTGCACAAGTAGCGGTAGAAGCAGGTGCCAAACGCCTCTTGCTCAACCATATCAGTGCCCGTTTTCTCTCAAAAGATATCAGCAAACTCAAGAAAGACGCTGCTAGTGTTTTTGAAAATGTCCATGTGGTCAAAGACTTGGAAGAAGTGGAAATCTAAAAGCTTGAGAAAGGATAAGTATGTCTACTATTCTCATTACCGGAGCTAGCGGTGGTCTAGCCCAAGAAATGGTCAAACTCCTGCCCAATGACCAACTCATCTTGCTTGGTCGAAATAAGGAAAAATTAGTCCAAATCTACAGAAATCATCCCTGTGCAGAATTGATTGAAATCGATATTACCGATGATTCAGCCTTAGAAACTCTGGTAACTGACCTCTATCTCCGCTATGGCAAGATTGATGTCTTGATTAACAACGCTGGTTACGGGATTTTTGAGGAATTTGACCAGATTTCCGACCAAGATATTCATCAGATGTTCGAGGTCAATACCTTTGCCCTAATGAATCTGTCTCGTCGCCTTGCGGCTCGAATGAAGGAAAGTCGAAAAGGCCATATCATCAATATTGTTAGCATGGCAGGTTTGATCGCTACTGGCAAGTCTAGTCTCTACTCAGCGACCAAGTTTGCGGCCATTGGTTTTTCAAATGCTCTGCGCCTCGAACTCATGTCCTATGGTGTTTATGTAACGACGGTTAATCCAGGACCAATCCGAACAGGATTTTTTGACCAAGCCGACCCAGATGGTACCTATCTTAAGTCGGTTGAACGCTTCCTGCTAGAGTCAGATGCAGTGGCTAAAAAGATTGTCAAGATTATAGGAAAAAACAAACGAGAACTCAATCTACCGATGTTGTTGAACCTAGCCCATAAGTTTTATACCCTCTTTCCTAAGCTAGCTGATAAGTTGGCAGGGGAGACTTTTAATTATAAGTAAAAAGAACCAATATGCAGGTTGTTGCTAGCCTACATATTGGTTCTTATCATTTATCAACTATCAAACTGGACTTCTTCTAGTAGATAGTCGATAAAGCGTTCGCCCATCTTAGATAGGCTGGTTTTCTCATGCTGGATATAGACCAGTTCAATTGGGTCATCAATATCCAGTGGGATAGAAACGATATTGTCTCCGTTGAGGTTGCTGTTCAAAATCCCTGTTGCAATGGTATATCCATCCAAACCAATCAAGAGATTAAAGAGGGTAGCACGGTCGCTGACTACGATGGATTTCTTGTGGTGTTCTTGGGAAAGAATCTCTTCTGAAAAGTAGAAGGAGTTGTGCGTCCCTTGGTCATAGCTGAGATAAGGGAAGTTTTCCAAATCAGATAGTTTGACCTTGTCTTTCTTTGCCAGAGGATTGGTCTTGCTGACAAAGATATGCGGTTGTGCTGTGAAGAGATGGTGAGCCAGCAGATGATTGTCATCCAGCATCTTGGTTAAAACATCACGGTTGTAGCTGTTCAAAAATAGGACACCGACCTCACTACGGAAGTTCTTGACGTCATCGATAATTTCCCAAGTACGAGTTTCACGAAGGAAGAGTTCGTATTTTTCCATATCGCTTTTCTTGAGTAGCGATACAAAGGCATTGACCACAAAGGCATAGTGTTGAGACGAAACGCTAAAGAGTTCACGGTGGGCGACAGGATTTTTATAGCGTTCCTCCAGAAGCTGAGTTTGCTCGACAACCTGACGGGCATAAGAGAGAAACTCCATTCCATCACGGGTCAGGGTAATGCCCTTGGGATTGCGGATAAAGATTTCAATACCCATTTCATTTTCCAAATCTCTCACAGCATTGGAAAGACTCGGCTGAGTGATAAAGAGTTGCTTGGCTGCCTCATTCATGGAGCCAGTTTCGACGATTTTGATAATATAATGTAATTGTTGAATTCTCATGTTTTTATTGTACCACACTTGCGTCAGAATCGCCAAGGAAGATAGGAAAATCAAGGTATTGTGTGAGTCTCTTCTTGAAAAAAACACAAAAATTTGCTAGAATGAGTCTTATGAAAACATTCTATGATGTGCAGCAATTCCTCAAACGATTTGGTATTATTGTTTATATGGGAAAACGCTTATATGATATTGAACTGATGAAGTTGGAACTCTCTCGGATTTACGATGCAGGGCTGATGGACAAACTGGATTATCTGGAAGCGGAAGCGGTTCTTCGCAGAGAGCACAAGGTAGAATTGGATTATATTGAGAAAAATGGAGAAAAGAACTAATGGTTACTTGGATTTTGTGGGCACTTATACTGGCAATGTTGGCGTGGATGGGCTTTAACTATCTTCGTATTCGCCGTGCGGCTAAAATTGTGGATAATGAGGAATTTGAAGCCTTGATTCGTACAGGTCAATTGATTGATTTGCGTGATCCAGCAGAATTCCACAGAAAACATATCCTTGGTGCCCGTAATATTCCTTCAAGTCAGTTGAAGACTAGTCTTGCAGCCCTGCGTAAAGACAAACCTGTCCTTCTCTACGAAAACCAACGTGCGCAACGTGTCACAAATGCGGCCCTTTACTTGAAAAAACAAGGTTTTTCTGAGATTTATATCCTTTCTTATGGTTTGGATTCTTGGAAAGGGAAAGTGAAGACTAGCTAACATTCTGTAAAAATCTGTCGAATGATAGATAAAGCTAGCATTTTATGGTATCATCATTTATATTAATTTTAAGGAGATTTTATAATATGAATTCACAAGAAAAGAAAAAACCTTCACTTATTTTAGGTATCTTATCTATCGTCCTTGGTTTGCTTTCTCCAATAGTGAGTCTGATTTTGGGGATCATAGGATTGGTTTTGGCTTTTTCATACCAAAAAGAATCTGGACTGGACTATAAAACAGAAAAAATTCTCAACATCGTAGGACTTGTAGTTTCTGTTCTTAACTGGATTCTAACAATCGCAGTAGTTTTTAGATAAGCAAAAAACAAAAAAGCTTTAGTTTTAAAGCTTTTTTTATTTTATCGACTCATCTCTAAATAGTTTTTAATGATTTGTAACTCTTTTTGGTTCAAAGGGAGGTAGTTACCTTCTGCTAAATCTGGGTTCAATGTAAAGTCCCCAAATTGGATTCTCTTGAGGCTAGTCACCTTAACACCAACCGAGAGGAACATTTTCTTGATTTGATGAAATTTTCCTTCTGAAATGGTGATAGAGGCTTGACTGAGGGAGGGACTTGCAGATAGAATCTCTAGTTTTGCGGGTTTACAGACAGTACCATCTAAAAAGACAATTCCCTTTTGAAAGGCTTGGATATGGTCAGGTGTTAGAAGTCCATTAACCTGGACTTGGTAAGTCTTATCGACATGATATTGGGGATGGAGGAGCTGAAAGCCCAAGGGACCGTTATCGGTCAAGAGGAGGAGTCCCGTTGTATCTCGGTCCAGTCGGCCAACGGCATAGAGCTTGTCAGACTGGATGTCAGATGGAAGCAGATCCATGACGGTCGGAAGTTCCTTGTCTTTGTTGGCTGTAACGACACCAGCAGGTTTATGAAGCATAAGATAGGTGTGTTCATAGCCTTGAATGATTCGATCCTGAAAAAGGAGTTCTTGTAGTCCTGTATCGATATTTTGAGCTAGGGATCGGGCTGGGCAACCATCGACTAGAATTTCCCCTTTTAGTAAGGCTTGTTTCATGGCCTTTCGGCTGATTTTTTCTTGAGCTAATAAATTATCTAAACGCATACTGTGCCTATCTTATCATAAGTCGCTTGCTTTGAAAAGGCTTGACGTGAAAAGAAAAGCATAGTGAAAACATTTACACTTGCTTGAGTTATGTTATTTACTTGAAATTATGGTATAATCGTTCAGTTAGAAAATAAATTTTGAATATTATAGAGGAAATCATGACAAAATTAAGAGAAGATATCCGTAACATTGCGATTATCGCCCACGTTGACCACGGTAAAACAACCCTCGTTGACGAATTATTGAAACAGTCAGAAACGCTTGATGCACGTACTGAATTGGCAGAGCGTGCTATGGACTCAAACGATATCGAAAAAGAGCGTGGAATTACCATCCTTGCTAAAAATACAGCCGTTGCCTACAACGGAACTCGTATTAACATCATGGACACACCAGGACACGCGGACTTTGGTGGAGAAGTTGAGCGTATCATGAAAATGGTTGACGGTGTTGTTTTGGTCGTAGATGCCTACGAAGGAACAATGCCACAGACTCGTTTCGTATTGAAAAAAGCTTTGGAACAAGACCTTGTCCCAATCGTGGTTGTTAACAAAATCGACAAACCATCAGCTCGTCCAGCAGAAGTAGTGGACGAAGTCTTGGAACTGTTCATCGAGCTTGGTGCTGATGACGACCAGCTTGACTTCCCAGTGGTGTATGCTTCAGCTATCAACGGGACTTCTTCATTGTCAGATGATCCAGCTGACCAGGAAGCTACTATGGCACCAATCTTTGACACGATTATCGACCATATCCCAGCTCCAGTAGATAACTCAGATGAGCCTTTGCAGTTCCAAGTATCACTTTTGGACTACAATGACTTCGTTGGTCGTATCGGTATCGGTCGTGTCTTCCGTGGTACTGTTAAGGTTGGGGACCAAGTTACCCTTTCTAAACTTGACGGCACAACTAAAAACTTCCGTGTTACAAAACTCTTCGGTTTCTTTGGTTTGGAACGTCGTGAAATCCAAGAAGCAAAAGCAGGTGATTTGATTGCCGTTTCTGGTATGGAAGATATCTTTGTCGGTGAAACTATCACTCCGACAGATGCAGTTGAAGCTCTTCCAATCCTACACATCGATGAGCCAACTCTTCAAATGACTTTCTTGGTTAACAACTCACCATTTGCTGGTAAAGAAGGTAAATGGGTAACTTCTCGTAAGGTAGAAGAACGCCTGCAGGCAGAATTGCAAACAGACGTTTCCCTTCGTGTTGACCCAACTGATTCACCAGATAAATGGACTGTTTCAGGACGTGGAGAATTGCACTTGTCAATCCTTATCGAAACAATGCGTCGTGAGGGATATGAACTTCAAGTATCTCGTCCAGAAGTTATCGTAAAAGAAATCGACGGTGTTAAATGTGAGCCATTTGAGCGTGTACAAATCGACACTCCAGAAGAATACCAAGGGTCTGTTATCCAAAGCCTTTCTGAACGTAAGGGTGAAATGTTGGATATGATTTCAACTGGTAATGGTCAAACTCGTTTGGTCTTCCTTGTTCCAGCGCGTGGTTTGATTGGATACTCAACTGAGTTCTTGTCAATGACTCGTGGTTACGGTATCATGAACCATACCTTCGACCAATACTTGCCATTGATTCCAGGTGAAATTGGTGGTCGTCACCGTGGTGCCCTTGTTTCTATCGATGCTGGTAAGGCTACAACTTACTCAATCATGTCTATCGAAGAACGCGGTACGATCTTTGTCAACCCAGGTACTGAGGTTTACGAAGGAATGATTATCGGTGAAAACTCTCGTGAAAATGACTTGACAGTTAACATCACTAAGGCCAAACAAATGACTAACGTTCGTTCAGCTACTAAGGACCAAACAGCTGTTATCAAGACACCTCGTATCTTGACACTTGAAGAGTCTCTTGAGTTCTTGAACGACGACGAGTACATGGAAGTAACGCCTGAGTCTATCCGTTTGCGTAAACAAATCCTTAACAAAGCAGAGCGTGAGAAAGCTAACAAGAAGAAAAAATCAGCTGAATAAGAGCTAGAAAGAGAGAAAGATGGTCTATTTAGTCCTAGGGATTTTACTGCTCCTACTCTATGTATTTGCGACACCAGAAAGCATTAAAGGGACAGTCAATATCGTCGCTATGGTATGTATTTTAGTGGCACTTTTGGTTTTGTTGGCTCTATCTTTTCTGAAAATTTTTCAATTACCAACAGAAATATTCCTAGCAATAGCCATGTTAATCCTAGCTTACTTTAGTGTGAGAGACATCACGCTCATGCCAGTCAAAAAAAGTAAAAGAAGATAAAAAAGAGAGTTTCGGCTCTCTTTTTGCTTGTTAGAATGCCTAATCTGAGCATTTTCATTTAGAATTATTTCCATAAAAATGGTAAAATAGTAGGAGTAGAAATGGAGTTCGAGACATGAAAGTAATAGACCAATTTAAAAATAAGAAAGTCCTAGTTTTAGGTTTGGCCAAGTCTGGTGAATCTGCAGCTCGT
Source organism: Streptococcus pseudopneumoniae (assembly GCF_038148935.1). Lineage (GTDB taxonomy): Bacteria > Bacillota > Bacilli > Lactobacillales > Streptococcaceae > Streptococcus > Streptococcus pseudopneumoniae_U. The sequence continues at coordinate 10,043 of NZ_JBBJZX010000047.1, forward strand.
TTGTTGGACAAGCTAGGCGCCATAGTGACAGTAAATGACGGAAAACCTTTCGAGGACAATCCAGCTGCCCAAAGTTTGCTGGAAGAAGGGATCAAGGTCATTACAGGTGGCCATCCTTTGGAACTCTTGGATGAAGAGTTTGCCCTTATGGTGAAAAATCCAGGCATCCCCTATAGCAATCCTATGATTGAAAAGGCTTTGGCAAAGGGAATTCCAGTCTTGACTGAGGTGGAATTGGCTTACTTGATTTCAGAAGCGCCCATTATCGGTATCACAGGTTCAAATGGAAAAACAACCACAACGACTATGATTGGGGAAGTTTTGACTGCTGCTGGACAACATGGTCTTTTATCAGGGAATATCGGCTATCCAGCTAGTCAAGTGGCCCAAACTGCGACAGATAAGGATACGCTTGTCATGGAGCTTTCTTCTTTCCAACTCATGGGCGTTCAAGAATTCCATCCAGAGATTGCAGTAATTACCAACCTCATGCCAACTCATATCGATTATCATGGGTCATTTGAGGAATATGTGGCAGCCAAGTGGAATATCCAGAACAAGATGACAGCGGCTGATTTTCTTGTCTTGAACTTTAACCAAGACTTGACAAAAGAATTGGCAAGAAAAACACAAGCTACCGTTGTACCATTCTCAACACTGGAAAAGGTTGATGGAGCTTATCTGGAAGATGGTCAACTCTACTTCCGTGGGGAAGTGGTCATGGCAGCGAATGAAATCGGAGTTCCAGGTAGCCATAATGTAGAAAATGCCCTTGCGACTATTGCTGTAGCCAAGCTTCGTGGTGTGGATAATCAAACTATCAAAGAAACTCTTTCAGCCTTTGGAGGTGTCAAACACCGTCTCCAATTTGTGGATGAAATCAAGGGTGTGAAGTTCTATAATGATAGCAAATCAACCAATATCTTGGCTACTCAAAAAGCCTTGTCAGGATTTGACAACCGCAAGGTCATTTTGATTGCAGGTGGTTTGGACCGTGGCAATGAGTTTGACGAATTGGTGCCAGACATTACTGGACTCAAGAAGATGGTCATCCTGGGTCAGTCTGCCGAACGTGTCAAACGGGCAGCAGATAAGGCTGGTGTGGCTTATGTGGATGCGACTGATATTGCTGATGCGACCCGCAAGGCCTACGAGCTTGCGACTCAAGGAGACGTGGTTCTTCTTAGTCCAGCCAATGCCAGCTGGGATATGTATGCTAACTTTGAAGTACGTGGCGACCTCTTTATCGACACAGTAGCGGAGTTAAAGGAATAATATGAAAAAAATTGTCTTTACAGGTGGGGGGACGGTTGGACACGTGACCCTCAACCTTTTGTTAATGCCCAAGTTCATCGAAGATGGTTGGGAAGTCCACTATATCGGGGACAAGCGTGGTATTGAACACCAAGAAATCCTCAAGTCGGGCTTGGATGTCACTTTCCACTCCATTGCGACTGGAAAATTGCGTCGCTATTTCTCTTGGCAAAATATGATGGACGTCTTTAAAGTTGGCTGGGGAATTGTCCAATCGCTCTTTATCATGTTGCGACTTCGTCCACAGGCCCTTTTTTCAAAGGGAGGCTTTGTCTCAGTGCCGCCTGTTATCGCAGCGCGTGTTTCAGGAGTTCCTGTCTTTATTCACGAATCGGACCTGTCTATGGGATTGGCCAATAAAATCGCCTATAAATTTGCGACTAAGATGTATTCAACCTTTGAGCAAGCTTCAAGTTTGTCTAAGGTCGAGCATGTGGGAGCAGTGACCAAGGTTTCAGACCAAAAAAATCCAGAACCAGATGAATTGGTGGATATTCAAACCCACTTTAATCCCCAATTGCCAACTGTATTGTTTGTCGGTGGTTCTGCAGGTGCTCGTGTCTTTAACCAATTGGTGACAGACCATAAGAAAGAACTGACAGAGCGCTACAATATTATCAACTTAACTGGAGATTCTAGCCTGAACGAGTTGAGCCAAAATATTTTTCGTGTTGACTATGTGACCAATCTCTATCAACCCTTGATGGAATTGGCTGATATTGTTGTGACACGAGGTGGCGCTAATACGATTTTTGAGCTCTTGGCTATGGCAAAATTACATGTCATTGTGCCACTTGGTCGTGAAGCAAGTCGTGGTGACCAGATTGAAAATGCAGCTTACTTTGTAAAAAAAGGCTATGCAGAAGAGCTTCAAGAAAGCGATTTGACCTTGGATAGTTTGGAAGAGAAGCTTTCTCACTTACTAAGTCACAAGGAAGACTATCAAACTAAGATGAAGGCTTCTAAGGAATTGAAATCTCTAGCAGATTTTTATCAATTGTTGAAAAAAGATTTATCATAAGGAAAGTAAATGTCAAAAGATAAGAAAAATGAGGGCAAAGAAATCCTCGAAGAATTTAAAGAGTTATCAGAATGGCAGAAACGAAACCAAGAATATCTAAAAAAGAAGGCTGAAGAAGAGGCAGCCCTAGCTGAGGAGAAGGAAAAGGAAAGACAAGCTCGAATGGCTTCGAAATCTGAAAAGTCAGATGCAACTGAGGACCAGGAGAGTGAATCTGATCCAAAAGACCCAAAATTAGCTAAGGACGAGTCTGAAGAAAAAGTAGAATCCTCAGAGGGTGACAAAGAGGAAGAAGAGATAGAAGAATCAGGGTCTAAAGAGAAGGAGGAACAGGATAAAAATCTTGCTAAAAAGGCTCCAAAGGAAAAAGCAGCCAAAGCAAAGATTCCTGGCCTCCATATCTTGCGAGCTCTAACGATTTTATTTCCAAGTCTGCTTTTATTGATTATCTCTGCCTACCTACTCAGTCCTTATGCGACCATGAAGGATATCCGTGTTGAGGGAACGATGCACACTACGGCTGATGATATCCGACAGGCTTCAGGCATTCAGGATTCGGATTATACGATTGACCTTCTGCTAGATAAGGCAAAATATGAAGAGCAGATCAAGTCTAACTATTGGGTGGAATCAGCTCAGCTTGTCTATCAATTTCCAACTAAGTTCACTATCAAGGTTAAGGAATATGATATTGTGGCCTACTATATTTCTGGTGAAAACCATTATCCTATTCTTTCCAGTGGTCAGCTTGAGACCAGTGCTGTGAGTTTGGTCAGTCTGCCAGAAACTTATATATCAGTTCTCTTTAATGACAGCGAACAAATCAAGGCTTTTGTCTCAGAACTTGCTCAAATTAGCCCAGAACTCAAGGCAGAGATCCAAAAGGTGGAACTAGCCCCAAGCAAGGTGACTTCCGATTTAATTCGATTGACTATGAATGATTCGGACGAAGTCTTGGTTCCCCTGTCTGAAATGAGTAAGAAATTACCTTACTACAGTAAGATTAAACCTCAATTGTCAGAACCGAGTGTGGTCGACATGGAAGCTGGAATCTATAGCTACACTGTAGCGGATAAATTGATTATGGAAGCTGAGGAAAAAGCCAAACAAGAGGCTAAGGAAGCCGAGAAAAAACGGGAAGAAGAACAGAAAAAACAAGAGGAAGAGAGCAATCGAAACCAAACGACCCAGCGCTCATCGCGTCGCTAGTCTTACCTTTTCTCCTATAGCTCTTTAGTTTCCATGTTTTTACTTGACAAGTGCTAGTAGAAATAATAGAATAATAGAAAACCTTTAAAGCAGTCCAGAGAGGCAGCTAAGGTTAGACGGTGAAAGGGTGGAGACTACCCATTTTTCGTGGAACCTTGCTGTTGGCAGGTTCCTTTTTTCGTGGTTTCTGTTGGCCAGATTCTCTCACTAGCAAAGGTAAAAGGAGAAACCTATGCGAGAACATCGTCCAGTCATTGCTCTTGATTTTCCTAGTTTTGAGGCAGTCAAGGAATTCTTAGCTCTTTTTCCAGAGGAAGAAAGACTTTATCTCAAGGTAGGGATGGAGCTTTATTACGCAGTGGGGCCTGAGATTGTCTCCTACTTAAAAGGCTTGGGTCACAGTGTCTTTTTGGATCTCAAGCTTCATGACATTCCCAATACAGTTAAGTCAGCCATGAAGGTCCTGTCTCAGCTTGGTGTGGATATGACCAATGTTCATGCGGCTGGTGGTGTAGAGATGATGAAGGCTGCGCGTGAAGGTCTTGGAAGTCAAGCTAAATTGATTGCAGTCACTCAGCTGACCTCAACCTCAGAAGAGCAGATGCAGGATTTTCAAAATATTCAAACCAGTCTGCAAGAGTCAGTGATCCACTATGCCAAGAAGACAGCTGACGCTGGCTTGGATGGAGTCGTTTGCTCAGCTCAGGAAGTGCAAGTCATCAAGCAGGCTACCAATCCAGATTTTATCTGTCTGACACCGGGGATTCGTCCAGCAGGTGCTGCAGTTGGAGACCAAAAACGCGTGATGACGCCAGCAGATGCCTATCAAATCGGTAGTGACTATATCGTAGTGGGACGTCCCATTACCCAAGCTGAGGATCCTGTTGTAGCTTATCATGCCATCAAGGATGAATGGACACAGGACTGGAATTAAAGAACTAGATTAGAAAAATAAAAGGAGAAGACCATGACACTTGCTAAAGATATAGCTAGCCACCTCTTGAAAATTCAAGCCGTTTACCTCAAACCAGAGGAGCCTTTCACTTGGGCATCTGGTATCAAGTCGCCTATTTACACAGATAACCGTGTAACTCTTGCATATCCAGAAACTCGTACTCTCATTGAAAATGGTTTTGTGGATGCTATCAAAGAAGCCTTTCCTGAGGTTGAGGTGATTGCAGGAACTGCAACAGCAGGGATTCCACACGGAGCTATTATTGCTGACAAGATGAATCTGCCATTTGCCTACATCCGTAGCAAACCAAAAGACCACGGAGCTGGTAATCAAATCGAAGGTCGCGTAGCTCAAGGTCAAAAAATGGTAGTGGTTGAAGACCTCATTTCAACTGGTGGTTCTGTTCTCGAGGCCGTAGCAGCCGCTAAACGCGAAGGAGCAGATGTGCTTGGAGTAGTAGCGATTTTCAGCTACCAATTACCAAAAGCAGATAAGAACTTTGCTGATGCAGGTGTGAAATTGGTAACACTTTCAAACTATAGCGAGCTTATCCATCTAGCCCAAGAAGAAGGCTATATCACACCAGAAGGATTGGATCTCCTAAAACGCTTTAAAGAAGACCAAGAAAATTGGCAAGAGGTGTAAAAAAATCAAAAGACTAAAAGGTTAAAAATTATACTATTCTGTCATATCAGGTATATGGATGACAAGATTCAAGTTGTTAATGTTTTTTACGTCAATTGTTTAAGTTTTAGATTTGCTTGGCTTGCTCTTATATAAAAAGTAGCACACGTCATGAAAGTTACAAGGGTTAAAGTGTAATCCATAAACATGGTCAGATTACTTTTATGAGATTTTGGAATTTCTTGCTTATCCCAGTCTTTTCAGTGATTTGGCTCAGTGATTTTAGCGTCAAGTCC
>NZ_JBBJZX010000048.1:0-15026 GCF_038148935.1 Streptococcus pseudopneumoniae
TAATGTAGAATCTGTTATCCCTTGTATCCAAAAGCGAGTGAAAGCCAGTCCAGAAGAACTTGTTGAAGCGATGGAAGGAAAGTTGTCACTAGAAGATCGCTTCCTCTTAGACCAGAGCTTAGAGGAATATCAGATGTATCAGGAACTCATTGAAAAATTGACCGATGAGATTCAACACTACATCGAAAAGGAGTTTCCCTGAGGAAAATAGGATACTTCAAACCATTCCTGGTGTGAATGAAAACTGTGCTGCCACTATTCTAGCTGAGATTGGACCAACTGTTATAGCCTTTCCATCCGATGCACACTTAGCATCCTGGGCTGGACTATGCCCAGGATCTTATGAGAGTGCTGGCATTAAAAACTCCTCACACATTACGCAAGGAAATCGCTATATCAAACAGGCTTTGACCATGTCGGGATTAATTGTAGCACATTCTAAGGATCCAGCTTTTTCTTCTTTTTACAATCGAATTTCCCAAAGAGGAAGCAAGATGAAGGCGATTATTGCTTGTGCTCATAAGATTCTCAGAATCATTTACAAACTACTCTCCACCAAACAGACTTATCAAAAAGAAAAGGCGATAGGACTGAGGAAACAGTTCTATCGCCCAAACTAAAAAATTTCAATTACAGTATAGCACAGGAAGTGATTTTTTGCGCTTTTTTACTGTCTTTTTTCAAATAAAATCCCCTCAAAAGAGGAGATTGAATTAGTCTTGAATATGACGATCTAAGTTCTTCTGATAATCAGCATTTGATTTGGCTTTTTCATCAGCAAATTTCTTGCGGAAGTCATCCATTTCTTTAGACGTTACAATCTTGTCTTGTAATTTTTGGTACTTGTAGCTGTGTTCACTTGTCTTATCGCCTACCCAACCATCTGCACCGCTACCTGGAACTTTCTTCGTTATTAGCATTTGGGCACCATCTGAGTGTACAGGAATAACCAAGGCACTATCTGTTAACCAAGCTTGAGCTTTAGCATATTTAGAATAACGTTTTTGCAGATCTATTTTCTCACCACTAGCATCCGTAATTAACTCTTTAAACTTATCTAAACCAACAGCTTTGATTGCCGGATTATCTGTACCTGGTGCTACACCAAGTGCTCCTAGAAGAGTTGGGCCAGATGTTGGATCAAATACATCTAAATAGGTTGATGGATCTGCATAATCCGGACTCCAACCACTATTTACATTGATATCCCAATCAGTATTGTTAGTCGATGTTGCAAATACTGTCATATTTCCCAATTCATCATCAGAAACTTGTTGAATGTCAATCACTATATTTTCAGAGCCTAAGGCTTCCTCAATGGATTGTTTATAAGATTGGGCTTGACGAATAAAATCTGTCTGAGTAGAGGAAACTGGAAGGTCTAAATGAACGGGGAACTGTACTCCATCGGATTGAAGTGTTTTCTTAGCAACTTCAAATTTAGCTTTAGCCTTGTCTACATTATGAAGTGAATCTTGTGCATCATCAAGACTGACATCTTTCCATACATCATCTAACTTATCCAGTTCTGCCTTAGCTACTTGCCCAAATGACTGCTCTCCAACTTGGACAAATGTTGGAGGGGTAAAACTTGTACGTAATTTACGAGGTGCCACTTCGTCCCCAAATACTTGAGATACTGCAGCCGTACGATCTGCAGCGAAAGCCAAGGATTGACGGAAATCTTTATTCAACAAAGCCTTTTTAGTGGATGATTTTTCCGCATCACTTGTTTTAGCAGTATGGTTATAAGCTTCACGATCGATATTAGTTGAGATATAGAAAGTTCCGCCTCTTTGTGATCCATACACAATATTATCCTTGTATTTTTCTTTTAGACGTTCATAATTGGCAGAATTTTTAAAGAGAGGCGCCGCTGGATAATGTCCTTCATCAAAACCACGTCCAAGAGAATCAGCATCCTGACCATCAAAGAAAGATAATTTAATATCATCAATAAAGACATTTTGCTTATCCCAATAGTTTTGATTTTTGGTCATCTCAATAGAAGATTTAGATGTCAATCCCTTGAGGAGGTAGGCACCATTATAAAGAATGCTTGTTACATCAGTCGCCTTCCCAAAGTCATCTCCTTTAGAAGCCAAAAAGTCCTCGCTAATTGGGGCAAGAACGCCCATTGTTGTCTTGGAATTCCAAAAAGATTCTGGATGGTTCAAAGTGTAAACAACCGTATAATCATCTGTCGCTTTTACACCAACAGTAGAGAAATCTGTTGTTTTCCCATTGACATAATCGTCCAAACCTTGAACTGAGTCTTGAACCAGATAAAGAGCCTGTGATTTCTTATCTGCTGCGTGCTTCAGACCAGTTACAAAGTCCTGAGCCTTGACTTCACCGTACTCTTCACCCTCATTGGTATACCACTTAACACCCTGGCGAATTTTATAGGTATAGGTCAAACCATCTTTGGAAACAGTCCAATCTTCTGCAACCGATGGAATTAGGTTTCCATATTGATCATTTTCTAGTAAACCATCAATAACATTACCTGTAATCTGTTTAGTGCTGACATTCCCAGAAACTGTATAATCCAGAGTCGTAGGGTCTGTAGAGAAGACATAGGTATAGGTAACAGGTTTAGTAGCATCTTTACCACCTGTTGAACACGCTGCTAGCATAGCCGCCGAGAGTATAGCTACACCAGCTGCTAGAAAAACTCGTTTTTTCATAGTAAGGACTCCTTTAAACATTTTATGAGTTCATTATAGCACTTTTAAGAAGAAAAGTAAGGAAAACAATCTCAATATTATTATATTTTTCAAAAAACCAATCAATTATTTTTTTAAAGTGCTTACATCTAATTGGATGTCTTTATTTGGCTTGTTTTTGTGATATAATAGTCTTATCTTTATGTAGAGGTAACGTTATGAAAGAAACTGTTTATTTTGGAACTTATACACGTCGGACTTCCCAAGGGATTTACAAGGCTGACTTTGATACAGAAACTGGTCAGCTTTCAAACCTAGAGCTTTTTGCAGCTGAGCCAAGTCCAACCTACCTTGCCTTTGACCAGCACCAACATTTATACACCGTTGGTAGTCAAAATAACAAGGGGGGCATTGCAGCCTATCAAACTGACGGGACTTTATTAAATCATGTCGTGGAAGAAGGAGCTCCCCACTGTTATGTTGCTGTTGATGAAAAGCGTGATCTGGTATATGCTGCCAACTACCACAAAGGACAAGTTCTTGTTTATAAACGTCAGGAAGATGGGAGTCTTCTACTTAGTGATATGGATCAACACAGTGGACAAGGTCCACATGAAAATCAATCTTCACCCCATGTTCACTTTACAGATTTAACACCTGACCACTATCTAGTGACCTGTGATTTGGGTACTGACCAAGTCATCACTTATGACCTTGATCAAGAAGGGAAACTGTCTAAACTCTATACCTACAATAGTATTCCTGGAGCTGGTTCTCGTCATATCGTTTTCCATAACCACTATAAAATCGCTTATCTGATTTGTGAACTCAATAGTACTATCGAGGTTTTAATTTACGATGGTGTTGGCGAATTTGAACGCATGCAAGTGATTTCAACTTTACCAGAAGCTTACGAAGGCTTTAATGGAACCGCTGCTATTCGTCTCTCTAAAGACGGTAAATACCTCTACGCTTCTAACCGTGGCCATGATTCTATCGCAGTATATACCATCCTTGCGGACGGTAGCTTAGAGTTATTAGAAATCGTTCCAACGCATGGTCAGACTCCGCGTGATTTTGATTTGACACCCGACCAAAAATTTCTCATTGTTGTCCACCAAGACTCTGACAATGCAACTGTCTTTAAACGTAATTGTGACAATGGTCGTCTAGCAGAACTCTCCAACGACTTCCATGTTCCAGAAGCAGTCTGCATCCGTTTTGTTCCTTAAGAAAACATAAAAAATGAACTTGGAATTTTCAAGTTCATTTTTTCTTATAGTCTATTTCCGACATTAATACGGTTAATGGCACGTTGCAGTGCAATCTTCGCACGACGTTCTTGGTCAATCAAGTGTTTGTCTTGTGCTTCTTCAATTGCACGTTCTGCACGAAGTTTGGCACGTTCTGCACGACTGATATCGATATCACGAGCACGCTCTGCAGAGTCAGCGACGATTGTGATCATATCATTGGCAATTTCAATAACGCCACCATTTACTGCAATCCAGTTCACGTGATCTTGGTCATCAATACGTTTTACCTTTACTTCATCAACTGCTAAAACCGCAATCATATTTTCATGTCGTGGCAAGATCCCCATCTCACCATCCAGAGTTCGAACCGATACATAGCTGGCATGGTGATCATAGACGAGACCATCTGGTGTCACGATCTGGACAGTTAACTGAGCCATAGATCACCTCTTAAAATCCCATTTTTTCAGCTTTTGCAATCACATCTTCGATAGAACCTACACCACGGAAGGCATCTTCTGGCAAGTGGTCATGTTTACCATCAAGGATTTCCTTAAAGCCACGAACAGTTTCAGCAACTGGAACATATGAACCTGGCTGACCAGTAAATTGTTCCGCAACGTTGAAGTTTTGTGACAAGAAGAACTGGATACGACGGGCACGAGCCACCAAGGTTTTTTCTTCATCAGAAAGCTCATCCATACCAAGGATAGCAATGATATCTTGCAACTCATGGTAACGTTGAAGGACACGTTTTACTTCAGCAGCAACTGCATAGTGCTCTTCTCCAACGATTTCAGGTGCCAAGGCACGTGAGCTTGAAGCAAGTGGATCAACGGCTGGATAAATACCCAATTGTACCAACTTACGTTCCAAGTTTGTTGTTGAATCCAAGTGAGCGAAGGCTGTTGCTGGCGCTGGGTCAGTATAGTCATCCGCTGGCACATAGATAGCCTGGATAGAGGTTACAGACCCCTTCTTAGTTGATGTGATACGCTCTTGCAATTGACCCATTTCCGTAGCAAGTGTTGGTTGGTAACCAACGGCTGATGGCATACGACCCAAAAGGGCAGATACTTCTGAACCAGCCTGAGTGAAACGGAAGATATTATCGATAAAGAGAAGCACGTCTTGGCCTTCTACATCACGGAAGTATTCAGCGATTGTCAAACCAGTAAGGGCAACACGCATACGTGCTCCTGGCGGCTCATTCATCTGACCAAATACCATGGCTGTTTTCTCGATAACGCCTGATTCTTTCATTTCCCAGTAAAGGTCATTCCCCTCACGAGTACGTTCCCCAACACCGGTAAATACTGAAATACCACCGTGTTCTTGGGCAATGTTGTGAATCAATTCTTGGATTAAGACGGTTTTACCAACTCCGGCACCACCGAAGAGTCCAACTTTACCACCTTTTAGATAAGGGGCAAGAAGGTCGATAACCTTAATCCCTGTTTCAAGGATTTCAGAAGAGGTAGACAACTCATCAAAAGTTGGAGCTTTTTTATGAATTGGCTGACGCTCTGCGTCTTCTGTAAAAGGAGCTTCCAAGTCAATGGTATCTCCCAAAACGTTGAAGACACGTCCCAAAGTTTCTTTACCTACTGGCACAGAGATTGGACGACCTGTGTCCAATACTTCCATTCCACGAGTCAACCCATCTGTTGATTCCATGGCGATAGTACGGATCATACCATCTCCCAACTCCAAGGCTACTTCAAGGACGATTTTTGTTTTTCTTTCGTCATTTTTGTAGACGACAAGTGCATTGTTAATCTCAGGAAGTTTTTCCCCTGCTGCAAACAAGACGTCTACAACGGGACCGATAACCTGAGCAATTTTACCTGAACTCATCTCCTTCTCCTATTCTATATAAGATACTGTCGGTTCCTAGCTCAACTAGGCCCTAAGTTCATTTTCATACGAGCTGGACTAAAGCCTATTCTAAGGCACTAGCTCCTGCTACGATTTCTGTAATTTCTTGTGTAATCGCCGCCTGTCTGGCACGGTTATACTGAATTGTCAAATCATTGATGACTTTCTTAGCATTATCAGTCGCTGTTTGCATGGCTGTCATACCGGCAGCATTTTCAGCTGTCTTGGCATCGATAATAGCACCGTAAATCATACTTTCTGCAAACTGAGGCAACAACTGCTCCAAAATTTCTTCTCGGCTGGTTTCCAATTCAAAAGTCAAGCTGTAGTCTTCATCCGCTTCATTGGGATCCAAGTCAACAATCGGAAGCATTTGTTCCACACGCATTTGACTGGTTAGCGTATTGACATGGTGGTTGTAGCAAACATAAAGCTCATCAAAGAGTTCATTTTGGTACATTTCAACAGTTTTTGAAATGATCTTACGAACTTGATCAAAGCTAGGTTGGTCTGCCAAGCCACGTAGTTCATAAAGTGGTTGAATACCACGAGCTTTAAAGAAATCAGCTCCCATTCCACCGATACAGATCATTTCAAAACCTGTACCGTCTGGGTGGTATTCTTCCGTCAACTCCATAACAGCTTTCAGAATAGAAGAATTATAACCTCCAACCAAACCGCGATCTGAAGTGATGACGATATAGCCTGTCTTCTTCACAGGACGGCTAATCAACATAGGATTAGTTGAACCACCAGCTCCATTACCATGAAGAATATCTGTCAAGAGCTTGCGAACTTTTTGAGCGTATACTTGGAAGTTGCGTGCAGCTTCTTCAGAGCGACCTAGCTTAGCAGCCGATACCATTTGCATGGCATTAGTGATTTGACTCGTATTTTTTGTTGAGGCGATTTTTGTTTTAATATCATTTAGAGATACTGCCATCTGACACCTCTATTCTTATTGGAAGCTGGTTTGATTGAGAAACTCTGTAATCGCAGCATCCAAGACTGCTTCTTCTGGCAAGTCTTTTGTATCACGAATGGTTTCTAAAATCTCTGGATGTTGAGCATCAAAGAAGGTATGGAACTCTTCCTCGAAACGAACGATGTCATCTACTGGAACAGTATCCAAGAAACCATGTGTCAAAGCATAAAGAATGGTTACTTGTTTCTCAACAGGTAATGGTTTGTGAACAGGTTGTTTCAAAACTTCAACTGTACGACGTCCACGGTTCAACTTAGCCTGTGTTGCTGCATCCAAGTCAGAACCAAACTTAGTGAAGGCTTCCAACTCACGGTATGAAGCCAGGTCGATACGAAGTGTACCAGCAACCTTCTTCATGGCTTTGATTTGCGCAGAACCACCTACACGAGATACAGATGAACCCGCGTCGATGGCTGGACGAATACCTGCATTGAAGAGACCATCGCCAAGGAAGATTTGTCCGTCAGTGATAGAAATCACGTTGGTTGCGATATAGGCAGAGATATCTCCTGCTTGTGTCTCGATAAATGGTAGGGCTGTAATTGATCCACCACCAAGTTCATCAGAAACTTTAGCTGAGCGCTCAAGCAAACGACTATGAAGATAGAATACATCCCCTGGGAAGGCTTCACGGCCTGGAGGACGACGAAGCAAGAGAGACAGTTCACGATAAGCTACCGCTTGTTTTGAAAGATCATCATAAACAATCAAAACATGTTTCCCTTGGTACATAAATTCTTCTGCCATGGCAACACCAGCATAAGGAGCTAGGAAGAGCAATGGAGATGGTTGTGAAGCAGAAGCTGTCACAACGATTGTGTAGTCCAAGGCACCGTACTGACGAAGTGTTTCTACTTGCGTACGAACTGTTGATTCTTTTTGCCCAATCGCTACGTAGATACAGATCATATCTTGACCTTTTTGGTTCAAGATTGTATCAATCGCAATAGTTGTTTTCCCTGTCTGACGGTCACCGATAATCAACTCACGTTGACCACGACCAATCGGTACAAGGGCGTCAATAGCTTTCAAACCAGTTTGCAATGGTTCTGATACAGACTTACGTTGCATAACACCAGGAGCTGGTGCTTCAACTGGACGAGTTTTATCTGTGTGGATTTCTCCAAGACCGTCAACTGGACGACCAAGTGGGTCCACAACACGACCAATCAGACTTTCACCTACAGGGACTTCCATGATTTTACCTGTACGGCGGATTGTATCGCCTTCACGGATATCTGTAAAGTCACCTAGGATGATAATACCAACGTCTGTTGACTCCAAGTTTTGAGCCATACCATAAGAGCCGTTTTCGAAAATTAACAACTCTCCACTCATGGCATTTTCAAGGCCGTGAGCACGCGCGATACCGTCCCCGATATAGGTTACAACACCTGTTTCAGTCACATCAAAATTGGGTTTGAAATTTTCAATTTGTTGCTTAATTAAAGCGCTGATTTCTTGTGCGTTAATTGCCAAAAGAACACCACTTTCTATTTCAAATTTTCTTTAACAACTTTAAGTTGTTGTTTAATACTCACATCAATTGTCTTGTGATTGGCAAAAATGACAAAACCACCAATGAGACTTTCATCGATTTCTTCTTTTACACTCCTTACTTTCAGAGACATTTTTTTCTCAATCAAAGGGAGCAAGCGACTCTTTTGTTCATCAGTTAGAGGATGAGCAGACGTAATCGTCACTTCAAATCGATTTGTTTCTTTTTCAAGTCGGTTCAAGCAATCTACAAGCACATCATAAAAAAGATTTGCTCTGTGATTGTAGGCCAGAACCTGGATAAAGTTTTGTATTAAAGGTGACACAGAGTCTTGGAAAAAAGCAATTGTTTTTTCCTTGTCAGACTCGTCTACTGCCACTTGTTTTAAAAAAGAAGGCAGACCTGTTTCTTCAGCAACTTGCTTCATTTGAGTCAAGTCTGAAAAGATACGGTCTTCTTCTCCTTTTTCAAGTACCAATTGGACAAAAGGCATGCTGTATTTTTCAATTACCTTTACTGTTTTCTTGTCCATTAAGCTTCTCCTAGCTGATCGATATACTGATCAATGAGTTCTTTATGGGCATGACCGTCAAGGTTTTGTGAGATGATTTTACCAGCCAAGCTGATGGTCAAATCTGCTACCTCACCCTTAACACTTTGTAAAGCTTCAGCTTTATTTTGAGCAATTTCTTGGTTTGCTTTTTCTTTTAAGCGTCCTGCTTCTAGTTTAGCATCTGCTAAAATACTAGCCTTACTTTGCTCAGCTGTTTCCTTTGCATTTTCAATGATTGTCTTGGCTTCTTTGCGGCTGCCTGCCAATTCATCTTCACGTTTCTGAGCTAAGGCTTCTGCTTTTTGACGTGCCTGTTCAGCACTGTCAATATCAGTAGCGATTTTTTCAGCTCTTTCTTCGAAAATGCCTGTAATATTAGACCATGCAAACTTTTTAATCAAGACTAGCAAAAGAATAAAAGAGCCAGCGATTAAAATAAAGTTACCAATCAATTCACCTACTGTAACGTGCATCAGTTACTCCTTTCTACTCTTCTCCATCATTTATCTTATTTCCTAGGTACATAGAAGACAACATGGTAAACACATAGGCTTGGATGCAGGAAATAAAGACAGAAAAGGCTGTCCAAGCCAAGTTAGCACCAAAAGCAACTGGATACCAATAGAGAGCTTGATGAGATAGAGTGATCAGCAGACTAGCCATCACCTCTCCTGCAAAAATATTTCCGAACACCCGCAAGGCAAGTGATAAAAAGTTGGTAAACTCTTCTAAGATGTTCATGGGAGTCATAAAGCCAGGTGTGATATAGGCTTTTAGATATTTTTTAATCCCACGACGACGAATACCCTCGATGTGTGTCAATAAAATAACGCCGAATGATAAGGCCAAGTCATACTGTAAATTTGCAGTTGGAGATGTCCAAAGATTGGTTCCATCTGTAGACTGGATCTTAGCCATCAAACCGAGGTTATTTGCCAGTACCATAAACAGAAATAGACAAAGGAAAAAGAGCGAGTAGTCTTTCATGTAGCTTTTACCAATGTTAGGTTCTGTAAATCCAATAACAAAGTCATAGAAATACTCAAGTACATTTTGCTTTCCTTTGGGTTTCAAGGTCATATTGCGACTCGCCCAATAAATAAAGACAAAAATAACTCCCACAATCAACAAGGTCATGGCTAACATGGTCAAATCAAAGGTAACAGGACCAATAGAGATGGTTGGAGTAATACTTTCTTCCATCTAAAATCCTCCCTTTTCTTCTCGTTCCGTTTGTCTATTTGATGATGAATGAAAAGACGAGGGTAACCAAGAACGTTCCTTCAATAAAGGCAATCCCCATAATCATCAAGCTACGCAATTCAGAAATAATATCTGGCTGGCGAGCTGCAGATTTAAGCAAACCGTTCATCAAAAAGCCTTCCGCAAGGGATACACCCATACAGGCAAGACATAGACCAAAAAATGTTAAATTCATGATAAATTCTCCTTTTGAATTAAAACTTACTTACTTAGTGTAGTCCTAAAATTTCGATTTGTCAACTTTTTTTGCACATTGGAAGCGTTTAATGAAAATTACTTCCATTTTCTTTCGTATTTCACTCTATTCTGAAAAGCTTGTGTATATTTACTGAAGCTAGCAAGTCTTACCTGTAAATTTAATGAAAGCAACACAAAATCCGAGAGGGGAATCTCGGATTAAGGTCAATTTAAAAAAATAGAGAGTTTTCTGCTTATTCAATTTTTTCAAAATATCGACGACATCACTTCTTTTCTTAACCTGATAGGACTTGATTCCCAATTTCTCAGCTGCGATTGTATTGTCCTCAATATCACCTAGAAAGACACAATGTGTAGGATTTAACTGGCATTTATCGAGAATCCTCTTCATACTTATGTCAAGAACCCCTCATTGCCTTATACTTTCATATTCTCCTTACAAATCTTTTTGGTAATAATATCTTTGCCCAATGTAGGGATAGTCTTGTAACCTAAAGACTTCCTTGTAGCCATGCCTTTTATAAAAATCTGGAGCTTGAAACTGGTAAGTATTGACAAAAGCAAAACGACAGTTTCGATTCTTAGCTTCAGTTTCTGCCTGTTGCAATAGTTTTGAGCCAATTCCTTGTCCTCGTAATTCCTCTTTTACAAATAAATACTCGATTTCTAGCCAATTCCCAAAAGTCTCTGCTATCAAACCTGCCAGGAGATTGCCCTTTTCATCTTCGACATAAAGATTAAGTGGCTCACTTTCAGCTTCTTCTCTTTTTGAACGGTTATAAGCACGAA
The DNA here is from genome assembly GCF_038148935.1 of Streptococcus pseudopneumoniae. Taxonomy (GTDB): domain Bacteria; phylum Bacillota; class Bacilli; order Lactobacillales; family Streptococcaceae; genus Streptococcus; species Streptococcus pseudopneumoniae_U. The sequence goes on from NZ_JBBJZX010000048.1 coordinate 11,090, forward strand.
TCAAATTCCCAATTTCCTGCGCTTTCTGGGATTTCTTATTTTCCAATCTAAAGTACATCTAAACCTCCTTAAACACTGTTACAGCTTGATTATAGTCTTATTTCAATAGACTGTCAAACTAGCAAAAACCCACCAACCTAAGTTGATGAGTTTCAAATCTATTTTCTAAATTTCCACTGGCTATAAATCCCGAAACCGATAATCCAGATAGCTGATCCGATTGCTCCTACAAATGTAGACTCTTGTAAAAAGAGGGTTACAAAGACAAAGGCAAAGAAGAGCATGGTTAAGGGATTTAGGAAACGATAATGGGGCATGAGATAGCCATCCGCCATAAAGTCTGGTGACTTGCGGTATTTAAGGTGAGCCACCATAATCAAGATATAAATGGCGATATAGACACCTGATGATGATGCCGTAATCAAGGCAAAGGCATCCGAAACACCTGGCAAGACGTTGATAAAGGCTGCTAGGGCAATCAAGATTGCTGAGGCAATGATGGCATTTTGTGGTACATTGTGGCGAGAAAGAGTATCTGCTTTAATAGCCTTTAGGAAGCGATTTGGCGAATCATGGGCAATCTGGTACAAATGACGACCTGTTGAATAAAGGGTTGAGTTAAGAGCAGATGCTGCTGAGGTCAAAACGACGAAGTTAATCAAGGCTGCCGCCCACTTGACACCGGCCAATTCAAACACTGTAACAAAGGGAGAATCAGCCGATGCAAGTTCACGCCAGGGAATGATAGCCATGATGGCTAAGAGGGCACCACCGTAGAAAAAGGCGATACGCAAAGGAATTTCCTTAACGGCTTTTGGCAAGACCTGACGTGGATTTTTGGTTTCAGAAGTTGTGACCCCGATAAACTCAATCATAAGGTAGGCAAAAAAGACCATCTGGAAGGCCATGACAAAGTTGACACCTCCATTTGGGAAGAGGGAGAAATTGTCAGCAATATTGGCCAAACTTGCTACTCCGTGAGGTGTCTTAAAGCCTGTCAAGACCATAAAGACTCCTGTTGCAATCATAGCTAAAATAGCCACAATCTTAACCATCGCAAACCAAAACTCAACTTCCCCAAAGAGCTTCACCGCAATCAGATTAACCAAGGCTAGAATGGTCAAAAATCCAATCTCAATCATCCAACTCGGCCAAGTTGGGAACCAAAATTGCACATAATGTGCGATAGCAGTGATTTCCGCCATACCGATAAAGACAACAGATAACCAGTAAGACCATACTGAGAAATAGCCCCAGCCCTTACCCAAATGGCGCGTGATAAAGTTGATAAAGGTATGTTGCTCAGGATCTTGGTAGAGCATTTCCCCAACCGCACGCATCATGAGGAACATGAAAGCCCCAGTAATCATATAAATCAGTACAATGGAAGGACCTGTCAGGCTAATAGAGCGACCCGCTCCCAAAAAGAGTCCTGTTCCGATTGTTCCAGCGATGGCCATAACCTGCACATGACGATTGGTCAGACCACGCTCCATCTTGTTTTTCTTCTTTGAACTCATATAGTCTCCAATTCAATTTAAAATGGAAAAAGGAGTGAGTGAAGCGCACAGCCTCCCCACTCCTTTTTTCTGTTTTTAGGCTGTTTTTTCAACCTTTAAGATTTTTACATCATAGCTACCAACAGGTGTTTCAATGGTTGCTGTGTCACCTGTTTTCTTGCCGATCAAGGCTTGTCCAATTGGGCTTTCATTTGAAACCTTACCTGCAAAGGCATCTGCACCAGCTGAACCTACGATAATATAAACTTCTTCTTCGTCCTCACCAATTTCTTGGATGGTGACTGTTTTACCAATCGCTACTTCGTCTTGGGCAACTGCGTCGCTATTGACGATTTCAGCATAGCGAATTTTTGTTTCCAAGCTAGAGATTTGTCCTTCGACAAAGGCTTGTTCATCCTTAGCTGCTTCGTATTCACTGTTTTCAGAAAGGTCTCCGTAGGAACGGGCAATCTTAATGCGTTCTACCACTTCTGGTCGGCGGACCAATTTCAATTCTTCTAATTCTTTTTCAAGTTTTTCCTTTTCCTCAAGGGTCATAGGATATGTTTTTTCTGCCATTTTTCTCAACTTTCTTCTGATGATATTTTCGAAAGAAAATTATGTGAAGCATCACATAATTTTAGTTTGTTTAGTTTAATTTGCTGTTGACATGTTCAGCGACATTGCGGTCGTGGTCTTCTTGATTATTAGCATAGTAGACCTTACCTTCTGTGACATCTGCTACAAAGTAGAGGTTATCGCTCTTAGTTTGATTGATGCTTGACTCAATCGCATCCAGACTTGGACTATCGACTGGACCAGGCATGAGACCTACATTTTTATAAACATTATAAGGTGAATCAATGTTGGTATCAATCGCAACATCCTCAGCTAGGCTGATATTTTGCCCCAGTTTTCCTTGGGCATACAAGATTGCAATATTACTTTGAAGTGGCATATCACGATTCAAACGATTGTAGAATACACCTGCAATGAGCTTACGATCTTCTGTCTTGGCACCTTCTTTTTCGACCAAGGAAGCAATGGTCAACAACTCATTGACAGTCAAGTTTTTAGATTTGATAGTACTATAGTAAGGAGATAGGTTCTTATCCATAGCAGCTAACATCTCATCAATCAAGCTCTCAACAGTTGTGCTTTCCTTGATAGAGTATGTAGCTGGGAAAAGGTATCCTTCCAAACGATAACGAGCCCCACTTTCCTTTGTAGGCAAGCTTTCAAGTAGACTAGGATATTTGGCAACTTCTTGACTAATAAAGCTATCATCTTGAACTTTTGCTAGGAAAGCATCCGCTGTCAAAGGCTCTTTGAAGTCACCTTGCAATTGACCCACAGCTTGAGCAATCTGATCCAAGGTATAACCTTCTGGAATTGTCAAAGTCGCAAGGACAGGTTCTTGTGGTTCATCTGTTCCACCTTTTTGCAATTCATGGATGAGATCTTCTGTACTCATACTCTTTTGCAAATTGTAGTAACCTGCTTTCAAATCGGTATAATTTTTATACTTGGCATAAAAGCTAAAAATCAGACCATGCTTTACCAAACCAGCTTTTTCAAGTGTTGTACCGATTTCTTGAACGTTTGAACCTTCAGGAATTCCAACAGTAACATATTTCTTAGAATTAGCATCGATAGGCTGTAAAGATGACTGAACATACTGGTAACCGAAGTACCCACCTGCTGAAAGCAAGGCTAGGAATACAAGGAATGAAATCACAAAAGCTTTCACATGTGACTTCTTCCCTTTCTTAGCCTTAACTGGCTTGTCCATTTCTCTACGACTACGACGTGGTATATCGCTAATAATATCCACTGTTTCTGTAGCAGGCGTAGGTGTTTCTGGACCTGCTTGTTCTGCTTTTTTCTCTGCTGTCTTATAGGAAACAGCTACCCTTGTTGGGGTTTCATTGTATTCTCTTTCCAGTTTCTTAGGTCTAACAGGTCCTGGTCTTGATCCACTTTCTTCCGCTGGAGAAGAAGGTACATCTTGACTTGGATGGGTTGGGGCAGCAGGAGTTTCTCTTTGAATCTCATCTGCTGGAGAAGTTGGTACATCTTGACTTGGGTGAGTAGGCGCAGCAGGAGCTTTTCTCATAATTTCCTCTACCGTTGACAAGGAATCAGCCATGAGTTCTTCAGCTGAAGGTTCATTTGCAGGAGTAGGAACTACTGCCTCATCTTCTTTCAGAACTTCATCATAGCCTTTTACTTTTTCTAAATCTCTCAGAATCTGCTCTTTAAAGCTTAATTTTTCTTCTTCTCTTGACTTTTCACTCAAAAGTTTTTCCTCCTTGTTGACAATCCATAATATTATATCTTAAAAGTCCAAGAAAAGCAACCTATGATACTTTTCCTAGCTTATTTTTTATACTCAATGAAAATCAAAGAGCAAACTAGGAATCTAGCCGCAGGTTGCT
>NZ_JBBJZX010000049.1:0-13435 GCF_038148935.1 Streptococcus pseudopneumoniae
CTGCGGCTAGTTTCCTAGTTTGATTTTTGATTTTCATTGAGTATGAGTTTAACGGTTGTCAATTTTCTCTGGATAAAGGTCGTGTTGGAAGAGGCGTTGTTCTGCCAAGCCTTCATACTTAGTTCCTGGCTTACCGTAGTTGTAGTAGGGGTCGATTGAAATGCCACCGCGCGGAGTGAATTTTCCCCAGACTTCTAAATAGCGAGGGTCTAGCAAGTTGACCAAGTCTTTCCCAATGGTGTTGATACAGTTTTCGTGGAAATCTCCGTGGTTTCGGTAGCTAAAGAGGTAGAGCTTGAGGGATTTTGACTCGACACAGAGCTTGTCAGGAATGTAGGAAATATAAATCGTCGCAAAGTCTGGCTGAGCAGTGATTGGGCAAAGTGAGGTAAATTCAGGGCAGTTAAATTTGATAAAATAGTCATTTTCCACATGACGATTGTCAAAGGATTCCAGGACTTCTGGTTGATAGTCAAAGATGTAGTTGGTTTCTTTGTTGCCCAGTAGGCTGAGGTTTTTCATTTCTTCTTGTTGTGACATGATTTTTTCTTTCTAATTTTAAATACCGCGTTGGTTATCGTAGAGAAGGGTATGGAGTTGAGGAAGGACGCGGACATTGCCCCAGCTATCGTCAGCAGCGACGCGTTCCCAGAGTTCTTTGAGGCGGTCTAGTTGGTCTTGGACAATATTACCTCTAGCCTTGGGCTCAGGATTTCCAGCTGATAAGAAGAGAACATCTGGTTGGTAGCGCTCTTGAATGCCTTTGGCAAAGGCCAAATCGGCATCGTCAAAGACAGGGATTTTAAAGGTGACCTTGTCTGGATCCAATTGGGAAACGATAAAGTCCAAGGTCTCAAAGTTGACTTCCATCTTGGATGAAGGAGGTTTTGGACTGAGAGTGACCTGGTCGATGTCTCTTAACCAATTTTGCCAGCGGGAGCCTTGAGTTTCAACAGCTAGAATGACACCGCGTTCCTTGAGCTTGGTGACCAGTTCAGCCATGTTGGCTGCTAGGATAGCGGGATTTCCGCCAGAAAGGGTTACATAGTCGTAGCTTCCTAGTTTATCCAAGGCAGCAATGACCTCGTCAGCCGTCATACGAGTTGGTTTTTCAGAACCATCCCAAGTAAAGGCAGAGTCGCACCAGTCGCAGTGGTAGTCGCAACCGGCAGTGCGGACAAACATGGTTTTCTGTCCAATAGCACGACCTTCACCTTGAAAGGTAGGGCCAAAAATTTCCAGAACTGGTAGTTTGAGGACACGTTCCCTAGTCATCTAACCACTCCTGTCTAAACTCTGCAAAGGCAGTAGGAGTCTCATAGAGACGAACGTATTCCAAACGGAGACCGCGTTCGTCTGGCAACTCTTGACTCATGGTTTGGAAAATCCAGTAAACCATATTTTCAGCAGTCGTGTTCATATAAGGCAGGGTTTCATTGAGATAGCGATGATCCAAGTGGGGCTCTAAGTAGTTCTTGTAAATAGCTTTGATGTCTCCGAAATCGTAGGTCATGCCACGGTCATCTAAAAATCCACTGACAGCAATCTGCAGATGATAGGTGTGACCATGAAGGGATTTGCATTTTCCCTCATAGTGAAAGAGGTGGTGAGCAGCATCAAAGGTAAATTCTTTTGATACCAAGGTTCTGTGAGGATTGTAGACAAGAGACTCCCCAGTTTCCTGTTTGATTTCTTTAGGTGCAAAAAACATTAGTCCTCTCCTTTCTGCGAGAGATAAACATCTAGACCATGCTGACGTAGATGGCAGGCTGGGCAATCTCCACAGCCGCTCCCGATAATTCCGTTGTAGCAGGTTAAGGTCTTTTCACGAACATAGTCAAAGGCACCGAGTTGGTCGGCTAATTCCCAAGTTTCAGCCTTGTCTAGCCACATGAGAGGCGTTTGGATAACAAAGTCGTAATCCATGGCAAGGTTGAGGGTAACATTAAGAGATTTGACAAAGACATCCCGGCAGTCAGGGTAGCCTGAGAAGTCTGTCTCGCAGACACCTGTCACGATATCTTTAATACCTCGTTGCTTAGCAAGGACTGCCGCAAAGGATAGAAAGAGGTGGTTGCGACCGTCAACGAAGGTGTTGGGAACCTCTCCCTCTTTTTGCTCAATCTCCAAATCAGAAGTCAAGGCATTTTCAGTGATTTGTCCCAGCAGAGACATATCTAGGATGTGATGGCGAATGCCCTGTTCCTTAGCGATTTCTTGGGCAACTTGAATTTCGAGATGGTGACGTTGACCGTAGGCAAAGGTAACGGCTTCGACTGTTTCATAGTGTTCTTTAGCCCAAAAGAGGCAGGTTGTAGAATCTTGACCGCCACTAAAGACGACCAAGGCAGATTGACGTTTCATAGTACTCCTTCCAAAATGGGAAATGTTCAGAGCACGCAAAAAGCTCCCTTGAGGGAGCTAAAAAATACCAAGTCAAGGTTTTTTTTAGCGATGGCATTTCCCAAACATCGTAATATTCTACTTACAGTCTAGCATATTTTTTGAAAAATGGCAAAGGCCAAGAAAAAAGAGACCAAAGCAAGTACTTGGTCTCTAGTGTGATTAACTCAATTCAGCAACGATAGCCTTGATTTGGTCTGCTGTGTGAACACCAGCAACTTGTTTGACAACTTGGCCGTCTTTTTTGAAGAGAAGAGTTGGGATAGACATGATTCCAAAAGCACGAGCTGTGTTTGGATTTTCATCAACGTCCATTTTAACGATTTTCAAAACATCTTCTGAAAGTTCTTCAGACAATTTGTCCAAGATTGGACCTTGCATACGACATGGACCACACCAAGTTGCCCAGAAGTCTACTAAGACCAAACCGTCTTTTGTTTCTTGTTCGAATGTTGCATCTGTAATTGCTTTTGCCATTGTATTTCTCCTTTTTTAGTTATATTGGCTTAAATCTTGTTTCTTGAGATAGAAGAAGATGTCTCCGTAAGTCCCATGGTAGTCCAAATCATGACCCTTATAGGTTAATTTTTGGACAGGGTAGTAGTCTGCGACGCCGATAAGGCAAGCTTGTTGCGAACGATCAAAGTCTTCATAAGACTCGAAAGTCACAGTTCTTTCGTTCTTGCTGGCATCTAAATAGGTGATTTCAATCATGTTTAAAACTCCTTTGTTTGATGATGACTTTATTTTACTCCTTGTAGAAGAGAATGTCAAGAAAAATGATTGCGCACGCAACTTTTTTCTAAAATCATCTCAAATCAAGAAATCCAAACCAGTTTCCAAGCTTTCTTCGACAGCCTTTTGTAGCGAGGCCAGTGTCTTTTGCCCATCACTTGTCAGGCAGATAAAACTAGAGCGTCGATCTTGATGGCAACACATGCGACTGAGTAGACCGCAATTTTTAGCTTCCAAGCGAGCCACCATCCGAGAAACAGCGCTCGGGCTCAGATGAAGCTTATCTGGCAGGTCAATCTGTCGTAGAGATTTTTCTTCAGCCAAGTCCAGATAGTAGAGCAGATAAAACTCTTTCAAGGTCAGACTTTGTTCGCTTTGCTGGGCAATAGTCTCTTCCAAGAGACTTTCAATTTCTTTCTGACGCCGATTGAAGTCAAACCATTTTTCCAAATAGGTCATAGTATCTCCTTTCTTTTTAGAGTTGTAAATAGAAGAAAGTCCATTCACGGACAGTCTCTGCATCACAAGATGATTGCGCATGCAATAATTATACTACTTTTCAAAAGAGCTGGCAAGCTCTGTTTTTTAGTGGTTTTCTTTTTTACTGTCCATATTTTTGGTAAAAATCAACTTTTACTTGGATGAATGTTTTGGCTTCACGTAGGAGTTGGAGAAGGGTGGCGCGGGTTTCAAATTCGTCTCTTGTTTTGGGCAGACTGCGGTTGCGAAAGACTTCCAGATAGCGTTCAATTTCATCTAGCAAATCAGAAGCAGGATTGGTCTGACTCAGTTGACCGGCAATTTTTGAAAAGAGTTGGGCTAAAATCAGGCTTTCACTGGCAGCTAGGTGACAGGTGTTGATTTGCTGGGCCATATTTCGTAGGATACGACTTTGTCGCTGTCTCATCTCAAAGTAGTGGATATGGTAGTCGGTCTGGTGAAAGAGGTGGTCAGAGTGATCTAGATAGACCAGTTTGAGGGCTTCTTTCAAAAGAGTGTCTAATTCTTCCACCAGCTGTGCTCGGTTACGTCCATCCCCTCTGGATAAATAATATTTGAAGCGCTGGAGAATATCTTTTAACTTTTCTTCTACCAATGTGTGGTAGTGCTGGATTTCCTCTTCTCGTGAAGGCATGTAGAGATTGACCAGCAAAGCAAATCCAGTACCGATAGCAAAGAGAAGGAATTCATTGACTAGAAGGTCTGGAGAGGTTGACTCTTGTACCAAGAGATGGCTAACCAAAACGCTACTTGGTGTGATGCCAATTTCCCAGCCCATCTTGTAGGCTAGGGGAACATAAAGAGCCAGATAGAGGCCAAGGCTCCAGATATGAAATCCGCTCAAGTGAAAAGTCAAAACCCCGATAACCAGAGCCAGAAGCATGGAAAAGAGCCGATTGCGGGCCAGTTTTAAGGTACTTCTACGCGTATCAGATAGGCTCAAGAGAGCGATAATTCCAGCCGAAACTGCTGAGGAAAGATTGAGAAAATAAGCAAGCAGGCAGGCAAGGCAGGTAGCTAAGATGAGCTTGGTCGTACGTTGGCTAATAGACATAAGAATTTCCTAATAAGTTAGAATAAAAGCGTAAAAGACAAGACCTGAGCAGGCTTGCCTTTATGAGTTATTTTTTACGGGCTGCTGCGTATTCGGCAACGGCGGTAAAGAGAACATCTGTAGAAGAGTTAAGGGCTGTTTCACATGAGTCTTGGATGACCCCAATCACAAATCCAACCCCAACAACTTGCATGGCAATATCGTTAGAAATACCGAAAAGGCTACAAGCAACTGGGATAAGAAGGAGGGAACCTCCAGCAATACCAGAAGCACCACAGGCTGAGATAGCTGCTACCACACTGAGGACAAAGGCTGTGGCAAAGTCAACAGGAATTCCAAGAGTATTAACTGCAGCAAGGGTCAAAACGTTAATGGTAATCGCTGCCCCTGCCATGTTGATAGTAGAACCAAGTGGGATAGAAACAGAATAGGTATCTGGGTTGAGTCCAAGGTCATGGCAGAGTTTCATGTTGACAGGAATGTTAGCCGCAGAACTACGAGTGAAAAAGGCTGTCACACCGCTGACACGGAGGCAGTTCCAAACTAGAGGGTAAGGATTGCGTCTCATAAAGAAGAAGGCAATTAAAGGGTTGACCACAAGGGCAACAAAAAGCATAGTCGTTACTAATAGAACCAATAAAATACCGTAGTTGGCAAGGCTTCCGATGCCCTTATCAGAAATAGTTTTGAAGACAAGGCCAAGGATTCCAAATGGAGCCAGGTTGATGATCCATTCGACAATTTTAGAAGTCACGTCAGCGATAGTTTTTAGTAATTCTTTACTATTTTTGCTGGCTTCTCTCATGGCAATCCCGAAAACAACTGCCCAAGATAGGATACCGATGTAGTTGGCAGTAATGAGGGCATTGACTGGATTGTCAACCAGTTTGAGCAAGAGGTTGCTGAGGACCTGCCCAATCCCATCTGGTGGTGCAATTTCAGTATTGGCACTATTTAGGGTAATTTCAATAGGGACGATGAAACTTGCTAGTACAGCTACAAGAGCAGCAGCAAAAGTTCCTAGGATATACAAGAAAATAACTGTTTTCATATTGCTATCTTGCCCCTTTTGATGTTGGGAAAGGGCATTGGCAACGAGGGCAAAGACTAGGATAGGAGCAACAGCTTTTAGGCCTCCGACGAATAAATCCCCGAGTAGCCCAATTCCTGAGAGATTAGGAAGGGTCAGTCCTAGGATTCCCCCACAAAGCATACCAATCAAGATACGCTTGACAAGGCTTGCCTTATTCCAAGCATGAATGATTCTTTTCATAATAATCTCCTTTTTGTGTAGTGATTATGATTATAGTATAAATGATAGACAAAATCAAGAATTTTCTGTCTATTTTTTGAATATTTATGGAGAATGAGACCGATAAAAGTATGGTATAATGAAATAAAGGAGTTTTATATGCAAAAATTTATTCAAGCTTATATTGAAAAGCTAGATGTGACAACCATTATCGAGAATATTCTAACCAAGATTATTTCTCTTTTACTGCTTTTGATTGTATTTTATATTGCTAAAAAACTGCTTCATACCATGGTGCAGAGAATTGTCAAACCTTCTCTAAAAATGTCTCATCATGATGTCGGACGCCAAAAGACTATTGCGCGTTTACTAGAAAATGTGTTTAATTATACGCTATATTTCTTTTTACTTTACTGCATTTTGTCGATTTTAGGTTTGCCAGTTTCTAGTTTGCTGGCAGGTGCTGGTATCGCTGGGGTGGCGATTGGGATGGGAGCCCAAGGTTTTCTGTCTGATGTCATCAATGGCTTTTTCATCCTCTTTGAACGTCAACTGGATGTGGGAGATGAGGTCGTTCTGACAAATGGTCCCATTACTGTATCGGGCAAGGTTGTCAGTGTGGGAATTCGTACGACCCAGCTTCGTAGTGAGGAGCAAGCTCTTCACTTTGTTCCTAACCGAAATATCACAGTTGTTAGCAATTTCTCACGCACAGACTAGACCTGTTATTTTAAGTAATTTATGGTACAATAGAGAGAGTTTAATGTTTAATAAAGGAGAAAAGATGGTTTTAGAAAAGCAGTTGGGCAATGGTTGTACCTGGATAGACCTTGATGTGGATAAGATTAAAAATATGGAAGATCTTTCTGACATCTATGGATTGGACAAGGAAACCATTGAGTATGCTCTGGATAGAAATGAACGAGCTCATATGGATTATAACCGTGAAACGGAGACGGTAACCTTTATTTATAATGTTCTTGATTTAGAAAAAGACAAAGAATATTATGAAGCGATTCCCATGACCTTTATCGTTGAAAACAAACGAATGATTACCATCAGCAACCATAAGAATGCTTATGTCATTGATCAGATGTTAGCTTATCTGGATAGCCATGAGTCGCTTTCTATTTACAAGTTTCTCTTTGCTGGTTTAGAGATTATCAGTAACGCTTATTATCCTGTCATTGAAGAGATGGATAAAAGTAAGGACGAAATTAGTGCCTTGCTACGTCAAACTACAACAAAGAAAAATCTCTTCGCCCTCTCTGACTTGGAGACAGGTATGGTTTACTTGACAGCAGCGGCAAAACAAAATCGACTCCTCTTGGAACATATCCAGGGCCATGCTCTTTATCGGAGATTTAATGATGTCGAACGAGAGCAGTTTGATGATGCCATGATTGAAGCCCATCAGTTGGTGTCTATGACAGACTTGATTTCTCAAGTCTTGCAACAACTCTCAGCTTCTTACAACAACATCCTAAACAATAATCTGAATGATAGTTTGACAATTTTGACTATTGTCTCCGTCTTACTAGCAGTACTTGCGGTTATTACAGGTTTCTTCGGAATGAATGTTCCTCTACCATTTACAGAAGAGCCAAATGCTTGGATTTATATCTTAATGGCTAGCTTGATTTTATGGGCAGCCTTATCTCAATGGCTGAAGAAAATTACTAGAAAATAAAAGAGAAGGAGCCAGAATGGCGATTGAAAATTACATGCCAGATTTTGCTGTGGAAGCAGTTTATGATCTGACAGTCCCAAGCCTGCAGGCGCAGGGAATCAAGGCTGTTTTGGTCGATTTGGATAATACCCTCATTGCTTGGAACAACCCTGATGGGACTCCAGAGATGAAGCAATGGCTACATGATCTTCGGGACGCGGGCATTCGCATCATTGTGGTATCAAATAACACTAAAAAACGCGTCCAACGAGCAGTTGAGAAATTTGGGATTGACCACGTTTATTGGGCTCTGAAGCCCTTCACATTTGGGATTGACCGTGCCATGAAGGAATTTCATTATGAGAAAAGTGAAGTGGTCATGGTTGGCGACCAGCTCATGACAGATATACGAGCAGCCCACCGTGCAGGCATTCGCTCGATTTTAGTCAAACCCTTGGTCCAACATGACTCGATTAAAACACAGATTAACCGAGCTCGTGAGCGTCGTGTGATGCGAAAAATCACTGAAATGTACGGACCGATTACATATAAAAAAGGAATTTAACTATGGAAGAAATTCTCTGTATTGGTTGTGGAGCAACCATTCAGACGACAGATAAGGTTGGTCTTGGTTTTACCCCCCAGTCGGCACTTGAAAAAGGTTTGGAGATAGGTGAAGTCTATTGCCAACGTTGTTTCCGTCTCCGTCATTACAATGAAATCACAGATGTCCAGTTGACGGACGATGATTTCCTCAAGCTTTTGCACGAGGTGGGAGACAGTGATGCCTTGGTAGTCAATGTCATTGACATCTTTGACTTTAATGGCTCTGTCATTCCAGGCTTGCCACGCTTTGTATCGGGCAATGATGTCCTCTTGGTCGGGAATAAAAAAGATATCCTGCCCAAGTCAGTTAAACAGGGCAAGATTAGCCAGTGGCTCATGGAACGTGCCCACGAAGAAGGACTTCGTCCAGTTGATGTCGTCCTAACTTCAGCCCAAAACAAACATGCCATTAAGGAAGTCATTGACAAGATTGAGCACTACCGTAAGGGTCGCGATGTCTATGTGGTCGGTGTAACCAACGTTGGAAAATCAACCCTCATCAATGCCATTATCCAAGAGATCACGGGTGATCAGAATGTCATTACGACTTCGCGTTTCCCAGGGACAACCTTGGACAAGATCGAGATTCCGCTTGACGACGGATCTTATATTTACGATACGCCGGGGATTATCCACCGCCACCAGATGGCTCACTACTTGACTGCTAAAAACCTAAAGTATGTTAGCCCTAAAAAGGAAATCAAGCCTAAGACCTATCAGCTCAATCCTGAGCAAACCCTGTTTTTAGGTGGACTCGGACGCTTTGACTTTATTGCGGGTGAAAAGCAAGGATTCACAGCCTTCTTTGACAATGAACTCAAACTCCACCGTACCAAGTTAGAAGGCGCTAGTGCTTTCTACGACAAGCATCTCGGAACCCTTTTAACCCCACCAAATAGCAAGGAAAAAGAAGATTTTCCTAAACTGGTTGAGCATGTATTTAACATCAAGGATAAGACAGACCTAGTCATCTCAGGACTAGGTTGGATCCGAGTAACAGGCACCGCAAAAGTCGCCGTCTGGGCACCAGAAGGCGTCGCCGTCGTCACACGAAAAGCAATTATTTAAAGTAAAATCGCTGAGCGAACAAAGTGAGCTCATATAGCGATAGTTATTGCCGTGGTGTTTTGCCAATCTGTAGATTGGCAAGGGGCACAATTGAGACCAAGGCTCAATTGTGAGGTCAGGAAATCCATTTTTCAAAGATGAGATCTTTGGAAAATTAGTTCCGACCGTCCCTCACCACCTAAGATAACTATCAAAAAAACAAGGAAGAAATTATGTCATTAACATCAAAACAACGTGCCTTCCTCAACAGCCAGGCACACACCCTCAAACCTATCATCCAAATCGGGAAAAATGGACTCAACGACCAAATCAAAACCAGCGTCCGTCAAGCTCTTGACGCCCGTGAATTGATCAAGGTTACTCTTTTGCAAAATACCGATGAAAATATCCACGAAGTAGCTGAAATCTTGGAAGAAGAAATCGGTGTGGATACAGTCCAAAAAATCGGACGCATCTTGATTTTGTTTAAACAGTCTAGCAAGAAAGAAAATCGCAAGATTTCTAAAAAAGTCAAAGAAATCTAAAAACCTACTCCAAATAACTGTTTATACAGAGAAATAAAGGAGACTAGCCTATGGCAATCGAATTATTGACTCCCTTTACCAAGGTAGAGTTGGAGCCAGAAATCAAGGAGAAAAAACGCAAACAAGTCGGGATTTTAGGGGGGAATTTTAACCCTGTTCACAATGCCCATCTGATCGTTGCGGACCAAGTACGGCAACAGTTGGGATTGGACCAGGTTCTGCTCATGCCTGAATACCAACCTCCTCATGTTGATAAAAAGGAAACCATCCCTGAACACCACCGTCTCAAGATGCTTGAGTTGGCGATTGAGGGGATTGAAGGCTTAGCCATTGAAACAATTGAATTGGAGCGCAAGGGCATTTCCTACACCTACGACACCATGAAGATTTTGACAGAGCAACATCCAGATACGGATTATTACTTTATCATTGGTGCCGATATGGTGGACTATCTGCCTAAATGGTACCGAATTGATGAGCTGGTTGACATGGTTCAGTTTGTGGGGGTTCAGCGCCCGCGCTACAAGGCTGGAACTTCCTATCCAGTTATCTGGGTGGATGTGCCTCTCATGGATATCTCATCCAGCATGGTGCGTGACTTCATTGCTCAAGGTCGGAAACCCAACTTTCTCCTACCTCAGCCTGTGCTGGACTACATCGAGAAGGAGGGGCTCTACTGATGGCCTATCAAGACTATATCAACTGTTCCCGTGAGGCTTTGTTGGAAAAAATGGCAGAGCTTCTACCTGAAAAACGTTTAACCCACTGTTTGGGTGTGGAGCGTGCAGCCATAGAACTAGCAGAGAGATTTGGAGTAGATGGTGAGAAGGCAGGTCTAGCAGGCCTTCTTCATGACTATGCTAAGAAGCTGTCAGATCAGGAATTTTTAGACTTGATTGACCGTTATCAGCTAGACCCTGACCTCAAAAACTGGGGCAATAATGTCTGGCATGGTATGGTGGGTATATACAAAATTCAGGAAGATTTGAATTTGCAAGACTCTGAAATCCTGCGAGCTATTGAAATCCATACAGTCGGTGCTGACCAGATGACAGACCTAGATAAAGTCATCTACGTCGCAGACTATATCGAGCATAATCGAGCCTTTCCTGGAGTAGATGTGGCACGTGAGATTGCTGAGCTATCGCTCAATAAGGCAGTGGCCTACGAAACAGCTCGTACCGTGGAGCATCTAGCTCATCAGAGATTCCCTATCTATCCCCAAACCCTTGAAACCTATAACGCCTTTGTGCACTATTTGAAAGAGGACTAAATGAACGAAAAAGAATTACTAGAACTAGTCGTGAAAGCGGCTGATGAGAAACGTGCGGAGGATATCCTCGCACTTGATGTACAAGATTTGACTAGCGTGACGGATTACTTTGTTATTACTAGTTCAATGAATAGCCGTCAGTTGGATGCTATCGCTGATAATATCCGTGAAAAAGTAGCGGAAGCAGGATTTAAAGGCAGTCATGTCGAAGGCGACGCAGCTGGAGGTTGGGTCTTGCTGGACCTTGGTGGTGTCGTTGTGCATGTCTTTTCAGAAGAAATGCGTGCCCACTATAATCTCGAAAAACTATGGCATGAGGCAGACTCAGTAGATATTTCAGAAGCTCTTGCTTAGAAGATGAACTCAGTTGTAGTCAACTGGGTTTCTTTACTTATTTTAGAAGAAAATGGATAGAAAGGTATAGGGCGAGTGGTGTTTGCCATGGAAGCTCTTGGTATCATGATTATGGCGACTTATGAAACCTTTGCGGCGGTCTATGATGCGGTTATGGACGATAGTTTATATGATAAATGGACGGACTTTTCTCTGCGTCATTTGCCTAAGACCAAGGAGAGAAAGAAACTCTTGGAATTGGCTTGTGGGACAGGAATTCAATCTGTGCGCTTCTCTCAGGCTGGTTTTGATGTGACTGGTCTTGATTTGAGTGCGGATATGTTGAAGATTGCTGAGAAGAGAGCTGCTTCAGCCAAACAAAAGATTGACTTTATTGAAGGCAATATGCTGGATTTGTCCAAGGCAGGTCAATATGATTTTGTCACTTGTTATTCGGACTCAATCTGCTATATGCAAGATGAGGTGGAAGTAGGAGACGTTTTTAAGGAAGTCTATAATGTCCTCAATGAAGACGGAGTTTTCATCTTTGACGTGCATTCGACTTACCAGACGGATGAAATTTTTCCAGGCTATTCCTACCATGAAAATGCGGAAGATTTCGCTATGCTTTGGGATACCTACGAGGATGTAGCGCCTCACTCTATCGTTCATGAGCTGACCTTCTTTATCAAGGAGGCTGACGGTTCCTTTAGTCGTCACGATGAAGTGCATGAGGAGCGGACCTATGAGGTCTTGACCTATGATATTTTGCTGGAACAGGCTGGATTCAAGTACTTCAAACTCTATGCGGACTTTGAGGACAAGGAGCCGACAGAAACCAGTACCCGTTGGTTTTTTGTCGCGCAGAAGTAGGAGATTATCATGACCATCACAGGTATTATCGCGGAGTTTAATCCTTTTCATAATGGGCACAAATACCTGCTGGATCAGGCAGAGGGGTTGAAAATCGTAGCCATGTCTGGGAATTTCATGCAGCGTGGAGAGCCTGCAATTGTGGACAAGTGGAAACGGTCCCAGATGGCGCTGGAAAATGGAGCGGATCTGGTAGTAGAATTGCCCTTTTTAGTCAGTGTTCAGGCGGCAGATTTCTTTGGCCAAGGAGCTGTGGATATCTTGGCTCGGTTGGGCATTGATAGCCTAGTTTTTGGGACAGAAGAAGCTCTGGATTACCAGAAAATCGCTGACTTATACACAGAGCAAGGTGATGAGATGGAGAGTTTTGTGGAAAATCTGCCTGATTCTCTCTCCTATCCTCAGAAAACTCAAGCCATGTGGAAGGAATTTGCAGATCTTGATTTTTCAGGCAATACGCCCAATCATGTTCTTGCTCTTGCTTATGCCAAGGCGGTTGCAGGACGAAATATCAAGCTGCATCCAATTCAGCGTCAGGGGGCAGGTTATCATTCTGTGGACAAGGATGTGGACTTTGCCTCGGCGACAGCCCTTCGTCAGCACCAGAAGGACCAAGATTTCTTAGAACGCTTTATGCCTTCTGTTACCCTTTTTGAGCAGGCCAGTAAGGTGAACTGGGAAGACTATTTTCCCTTGCTCCATTATCAAATCTTGTCAAATCCCGACCTAACTACCATCTATCAGGTCAATCAAGAAATGGTAGTACGCATTAAGGAAGCCATCAAGACAGCCCAGTCTGTGGAAGACTTGGTTAAGGCGGTTGCGACCAAGCGTTACACCAAGGCGCGTGTCAGACGCCTCTTGACCTATATCTTGGTGCAGGCTAGAGAAAATAACTTGCCAGAAGGGATTCATGTCCTTGGATTTACTGAAAAAGGCAGGCAACATCTCAAATCTTTGAAAGGTCAGGTCAGTCTAGTCAGCCGAATTGGCAAAGAACCCTGGGATGTCATGACTCAAAAGGCAGACCAGATTTACCAACTGGGAAAGTCAAGTATAGCAGAGCAGAATTTTGGAAGAGTGCCGATAAGAATAGAAATAAACTAAGTCTACTGAAAGGTAGGCTTTTTGAGATTTTTTACGA
>NZ_JBBJZX010000050.1:0-13417 GCF_038148935.1 Streptococcus pseudopneumoniae
AAAATAGTATTCACTGATAGCCTCTTTCAAACATTTATTTCCTACTTCTAACAAATTTCTAAATAGTTTAAGAATTTTATAGTCTGTCAAGTTTTTTTCTTGACACCTGCCAGAAATCTGCTATAATAGAACATGTGCTAAATAGCTCAGCTATTTCACTCAAATAAAAAATAAGAAAAGAGACTTTAAAAATGGCAGTTAAAATCCGTTTGACTCGTATGGGTTCTAAGAAAAAACCTTTCTACCGTATCAACGTAGCAGATTCACGTTCACCACGTGACGGACGTTTCATCGAAACAGTTGGAACTTACAATCCACTTGTTGCTGAAAACCAAGTAACTTTGAAAGAAGACCGCGTTCTTGCATGGTTGGCTGATGGAGCTCAACCTTCAGATACAGTTCGCAATATCCTTTCAAAAGAAGGCGTATTGAAAAAATTCCACGATTCTAAATTCTCAAAATAAGTTTAAAGTAGGTTGATAGATGGATACGATTGAAAATCTCATTATTGCGATTGTGAAACCCTTGATTTCACAACCAGATGCCTTAACTATCAAGATTGAAGATACACCAGAGTTTTTGGAATATCATTTGAATCTTGATCAAAGCGATGTGGGTCGTGTAATCGGTCGTAAGGGTCGCACTATTTCTGCGATAAGAACGATTGTCTACTCTGTCCCAACTGAATACAAAAAAGTAAGAATCGTTATTGACGAAAAATAAGAAGGGCGGGACGGATGTCTCGCTTTTTTGTGTGGAGAAGTGTAAAATATCCTCATCAGGATTTGGAAAGTTTTTTAGAGGGTAAATTCCCAAACTAACTTCTAGTTTCCCACAACCTAGCTTTTAGTATTAGAAAAACGCGTGAAATCAGTGGGAATCCGTCTGAGACTAACTTCCACTGATTTTTTTTCTTGATATATAAGGGTTCAAAAGCGAAAAGACTCAGAAAAAAGTGCACGACAAATAGCCCTAAAACAAAGTCGTCTTAGAGTAACTTCCAGTTTTGGGAGAGATGGAAGTTACTTTGAGAAGTTACGAGGATTTTTAGAGGGATACTATCTATAGTGTCTTTTTTCTCCAACTTGAGAAAATCCTTGAAACATGATAAAATAAAGGATAAGGATTTTTAATAATTCATTATATAGAATGAGTGGATTTCTTTATGAAGAGGATTGAAGTATCTACAGAAATTGGTAGTCTCTCTGTTACTTATCAAAAGCAAAAGAAAGTGCTAGTTTGTTTAAGTGGCGCAGGTTTGCTACCAAGTTATGAAAATTTTTCACTTATACTTGAAAAACTTCCTCCTACAATTGGTTATTTGACAATTGATTTTCCGAACACAGGTAGGAGTTCGATTCATGACCAATCTGGAAAAAATCTAGATAAGCTTGCAGATGCAGTTTATAAAGTACTTGAAGAATTAGGGATTTCTGAATATATACTTTGTGCACATAGTTTGAGTGGAATTTTAGCTTGCAAATTACTCAAGAAACCAATTAAGTGTCAGGCTTTACTAGCAATTGAACCGACAACTAAAAACGTCATGTTTGCTGATTTTTCAGAAAATCCTTATCCAGAAATGGAAGAGCAGATGAGGCTGATTGACGAGTGTGGTCCTGAACTTTATTTTAAGAACTTAACTCAAGCAACATTTAGCCCTAAAATTAATAAAGAAATCTGGGAAATAATGCAAGAAAAAGGCTCAGAATTGGAAAATCAAGATCCAGGATTTCAGATATCTGGAGAGATTACTGAGGAAGATTTTGAGAATGTATCTATAGAATCTTATATCCCTGTGTTTATTTTTTGTCAGGCTTATAGAGAAAAAGAGTACAGAGAATCAGAATATTGGACTTCCAATACTAAACTCATTTTAGGAGGGAGTCACCATTATTTACAATGGTCAGAATCAGAACAAATTGCGACTATTATTCGAGAACTGTCAGAATAAGATGGAAAGAAGGAGACTACAGGAGACAAGATGAACTACTTTAATGTTGGGAAAATCGTCAATACGCAAGGATTGCAGGGTGAGATGCGAGTCTTGTCTGTGACAGATTTTGCAGAAGAACGGTTTAAAAAAGGGGCTGAGCTGGCCTTGTTTGATGAAAAAGATCAGTTTGTCCAAACAGTGACCATCGCTAGCCACCGTAAACAGAAGAACTTTGACATTATTAAATTCAAAGATATGTATCATATCAACACTATTGAAAAGTACAAGGGATACAGTCTCAAGGTTGCTGAGGAAGATTTGAATGACCTAGACGATGGTGAATTCTACTATCACGAGATTATTGGCTTGGAGGTCTATGAGGGAGATAACTTGATTGGAACCATCAAAGAAATTCTGCAACCAGGTGCCAACGATGTCTGGGTGGTCAAGCGAAAAGGCAAGCGTGATTTGTTATTACCTTATATCCCACCAGTGATTCTCAATGTTGATATTCCAAATAACCGCGTCGATGTGGAAATCTTAGAAGGGTTAGACGATGAAGATTGATATTTTAACCCTCTTTCCAGAGATGTTTTCTCCACTGGAGCACTCAATCGTTGGAAAGGCTCGAGAAAAAGGGCTCTTGGATATCCAGTATCATAACTTCCGAGAAAATGCTGAAAAGGCCCGTCATGTAGATGATGAGCCCTACGGAGGCGGTCAGGGGATGTTGCTCCGAGCCCAACCCATTTTCGATGCCTTTGATGATATTGAAAAGAAAAATCCGCGCGTCATTCTCCTCGATCCTGCTGGAAAGCAGTTTGATCAGGCTTATGCTGAGGATTTGGCTCAAGAGGAAGAGATAATCTTTATCTGTGGGCACTACGAGGGTTATGATGAGCGTATTAAGACCTTGGTGACAGATGAGATTTCCCTGGGGGACTATGTCTTGACTGGTGGAGAGTTGGCGGCTATGACCATGATTGATGCGACGGTTCGCCTGATTCCAGAAGTGATTGGTAAGGAGTCCAGCCACCAAGATGATAGTTTTTCTTCAGGCCTTCTCGAATATCCTCAGTACACACGTCCCTATGATTATCGAGGCATGGTTATCCCAGATGTACTGATGAGTGGACACCATGAAAAGATTCGTCAGTGGCGATTGTATGAGAGTTTAAAGAAAACCTACGAGCGCAGACCGGATTTGCTTGAACATTATCAACTGACAGCAGAAGAAGAAAAAATGCTGGCAGAAATCAAAGAAAACAAAGAATAAAGGAGATACCTATGCAAGTAATCAAACGTGATGGAGAAATTGCTGAATTTAATCCAGATAAGATTTACCAAGCTATCTTAAAGGCAGCTCAGACTGTCTATGTATTGACAGATGATTTGCGTCAAAACCTTGCACAAGTCACTAAGAAAGTGGTTTTGGATTTGGAAGAGGCCAAGGTGGAACGTGCTACCATCAGCATGATTCAGTCTATGGTTGAACATCGTTTACTGGGTGCAGGTTACATTACCATTGCAGAACATTACATTTCCTATCGTCTACAACGTGACTTGGAAAGAAGTGGTTATGGAGATCATATCACAGTTCATTTACATTTTGAACAAATTCGCTAAGAAAAAAGAGTGGGATGAAGCAACTACATCTCACTCTTTCTTAAATCTATTTTTTTGGGCTGTTTGGACGGTTGAAGGGACAAATCGTAGGCGTTGAATATCGCTTATGCGGATAATACGGGTCACATTTTTGGCAAAATTTTTCACGATAATTTGCTGGCGTTGCTGATCGTATTTGATGATGTCACCTGTAAAGCTTGCCTCAGACAAGATAAGGTGAACAGCAGTTTGTTTCTGGATAGCCTCTTCAATGGTGGCTGTAAGGGAGTTGCTTTCAGTATGGTCTGGTTCTTCATGTCCATTTAAAAAGTCATGTATTTTATCTATAACTTGCTGGAATTTATGTCTCATATTGGCCTCCCTTCTTTTATACCATATTATATAAAATTTTCCTAAAATCTACAAGATTTTACGAATAATCAAATGAAAGCTAAAAAAGGAGAAGAAAATGGCAGAATTTACATTTGAAATCGAAGAGCACTTGTTGACTCTTTCTGAAAACGAAAAAGGTTGGACCAAGGAAATCAACCGTGTGAGCTTTAATGGTGCTCCTGCAAAGTTTGATATTCGTGCTTGGAGTCCAGATCATACTAAAATGGGCAAAGGGATTACTCTTTCAAATGAAGAATTTCAAACGATGGTTGATGCCTTTAAAGGCAACTAAGGTGTCAAAATGAAAGAAAAGGATATTGAGTCATGATAACTCAATATCCTTTTTAGTTAGTAAAGTAAGCCTGATTTTTAAGGCGTTGAAGTAATGGACGGCTAATAAAACTAATAGCAATAATTTTACCAAGGTCTGGAATGATAAAGGGAAGAACTCCCACAGCAAGAGCTTTTTCAAATGCCATTCCAGCTAGGAAATGCAAGCTGAGAATCCCGCCGACAAAGACAAGGGTATCACCCAAGAGGTTTGCAAGAAAAATCTTAACAACACCACTCTTGCTGTTGGTTAGAGAAGAAGTAAGTCCAGAGTATACAAGATAAAACCAAAGATAGCCTGCAGTAGGACCAATCAAAGCATGAAATCCAGCTCCACCTCCTGCAAAGACAGGAAGACCGATAGCACCTAGAAGAAGATAGAGTCCAACAGAAAGTACAGCCTCTCTCGGTCTAAAGACAGTAGCAATCAGGCCGATTGCAAAGTTTTGCAGAGTGAAGGGAACAGGTCCAATTGGAAGACTGATTTGTGCTAAAACAGCAATGAGAACAGCCCCAATAGCAGGGATAGCATAAACGTGAGCTTTTTTCAAAATAGTTAACCTCTTTTCTGATGTATAGTAACAATTATACTCGTAGGAGAATCATTGTCAACCTGTTTTTGAAAATAAGGTAACAAAAGCTGTAACGGCCGATTTGCTGACTGGGTAAGTTGTTTTCATCGCTTCGTAAATCATCAAAAAGAAGCAGACACATTTGTATCAGCTTCTTTTATTTCGATTAACGCATGGTTACAAATTCTTCAGATGCAGTTGGGTGAATCGCTACGGTTGCATCAAAGTCTGCCTTGGTTGCTCCCATTTTGATAGCAACAGCAAATCCTTGAATCATTTCATCAACGCCGTAGCCAATTCCATGAAGTCCGACAACTTTTTCTTCTGAACCAGCTGTGATCAATTTGAAACGTGTTTCTTGACGGTTGCTAGTACAAGCAGAGTACATAGATGCAAAGCTTGATTTGTAAACCTTGATTTGGTCTTGACCGTATTCTTTAATAGCTTGCTCTTCTGTCAATCCAACAGTTCCGATAGCAGGGTGTGAAAAGACAACGGTTGGAATAGTTGAGTAGTCCATTTTAGCAGTTGTTTTGCCGTTAAAGAGACGTTCAGATAAAGTACGTCCAGCCTTGATAGCAACTGGAGTTAGTTCTTTTTCGCCTGTTACATCACCTAGAGCGTAGATTCCTTCAACAACAGTATTTTGGTATTCATCCACTTGGATAAAGCCACGTTCGTTCAGAGTTACTCCAGCTTTTTCAAGTTGCAATCCCTTAACGTTTGGACGGCGACCAGTAGCCCAGATAACTTGGCTAGCTGTGTGACTAGTACCATCTTCAAAATGAATGGTAATGCCTTCAGCAGTTTTTTCTAACTTGACAGGGACTTTGTGAGTATGAAGTGGCAAGTTTGTTCTTTCCATTTCCTTGACCAAACCTTCAACGATGTAAGAATCAAAACCACGTAAAGGGCGATCACGGCGAACAAAGAGGTCTGTCTTGACACCAAAAGTGTGGAGAACGCCAGCTAATTCAACGGCGATATAACCAGCACCTAGAATAGCAACTGACTCTGGAAGTTCTTCCCAGGCAAATACATCATCAGAAGAACCACCTAGTTCAGCACCAGGAATATTTGGAATACTTGGATGGGCACCAGTAGCAATCACGATATGTTTAGCACGAATCAGTTCACCATTTACACTGACAGTATGAGAATCTACAAATTCAGCATGACCTTCAATCAGGTCTACGCCGTTGCGTTTAAAACTGCCATCATAAGAAGAACGAGCGCGATCAATGTAGGCTTCACGATTGCGACGTAGGGTTGCAAAGTCAAAGTTAAGATCAGTAGTATTAAAGCCGTAGTCTTCTCCAAATTGATGGAAAGTCTCAGCGATTTGCGCTCCGTACCACATGATTTTTTTAGGAACACATCCGACGTTGACGCAGGTTCCACCTAATTTCTTTTCCTCAATAACGGCCGCTTTGGCTCCGTGTTCACCAGCACGGTTCATGGTAGCAATTCCTCCGCTACCTCCACCAATAGCAATGATATCATATTCTCTCATTGAAAACTCCTTTGTACTCTTTTAAATAGTAGAGTGTCATTTTTTGATAGTCATATTCTATCTTTTTTTTGATTTGATTGCAAAAATCTGCTACGTTCAAAAAAATTAAAGAAAAGGCTTGCAAAAAGGAAAAATAAAGTGTATTATATAACTAGTACAATGATTGGATGAAAATTCCGAACAATAATTAAATCCTGAAATGTCATTATTTCGTTCTGAAATGTTATTGTTTATATTTTGGAATTTTTGTATAATATTGTTAAGGACTTTAAATCAAAAAGGAGTTTCATTATGAAAAAGAATGGTAAAGCTAAAAAGTGGCAATTGTATGCAGCAATAGGTGCTGCAAGTGTAGTTGTATTGGGTGCTGGGGGGATTTTGCTCTTTAGACAACCATCTCAGACCGCTGTAAAAGATGAAGTCACTCATCTTGTTGTTGCTAAGGAAGGAAGCGTGGCATCCTCTGTTTTATTATCAGGGACAGTAACAGCAAAAAATGAACAATATGTTTATTTTGATGCTAGTAAGGGTGATTTAGATGAAATCCTTGTTTCTGTGGGTGATAAGGTCAGCGAAGGACAGGCTTTAGTCAAGTACAGTAGTTCAGAAGCCCAGGCGGCCTATGATTCAGCGAGCCGAGCAGTTGCTAAGGCAGACCGTCATATCAACGAACTCAATCAAGCACGAAATGAAGCCGCTTCAGCTCCCCAGTTACCAGCGCCAGCAGGAGGAGAAGGTGCAGCAGCCCAAACTCCAGCTCCAGTCTCAGGAAATGCAGTGTCATCTATTGATGCACAATTAGGTGATGCTCGTGATGCTCGTGCAGATGCAGCAGCACAATTAAGTAAGGCTCAAAGTCAGTTGGATGCAATGACGGTTCTCAGTACCTTAGAGGGAACTGTGGTCGAAGTCAACCGTAATGTTTCTAAATCTCCAACTGGAGCTAGCCAGGTGGTAGTTCATGTCGTTAGCAATGAAAACTTGCAAGTTAAGGGGGAACTATCTGAATATAACCTTGCCAACCTCTCTGTAGGACAAGAAGTAACCTTTACTTCTAAAGTTTACCAAGATAAGAGCTGGACTGGTAAGATTAGCTACATTTCTGATTACCCTAAAAACAATGGCGAAGCAGCAAGTACAGCTGTAGCAGCAGGCGGTAATTCTGGTTCTAAATATCCATATACCATCGATGTTACAAGTGAAATCGGTGACTTGAAACAAGGATTCTCAGTAAGTGTTGAGGTCAAAAATAAGAGTAAAGCCATTTTGGTTCCTCTAACAAGTGTTGTGACTGAAAATGATAAGAACTATGTCTGGGTGCTTGACGAGCAGAAAAAGGCCAAGAAAGTGGAAGTTGGTTTGGGTAATGCTGATGCAGACAACCAAGAAATCACTTCAGGTCTGACAAATGGAGTCAAGGTCATCAGTAATCCAACGTCTTCCTTGGAAGAAGGAAAAGAGGTGAAGGCTGATGAAGCAACTAATTAGTCTAAAAAATATCTGCAGAAGCTACCGTAACGGTGACCAAGAACTGCAGGTTCTCAAAAATATCAACCTAGAAGTGAATGAGGGTGAATTCGTTGCTATCATGGGACCATCTGGTTCGGGTAAGTCCACTCTGATGAATACGATTGGCATGTTGGATACACCAACCAGTGGAGAGTATTATCTTGAAGGTCAAGAAGTGGCTGGACTAGGTGAAAAACAACTAGCCAAGGTCCGCAACCAACAAATCGGTTTTGTCTTTCAGCAGTTCTTTCTTCTATCCAAACTCAATGCTCTGCAAAATGTAGAATTGCCCTTGATTTATGCAGGAGTTTCGGCTTCAAAACGGCGCAAGTTAGCTGAGGAATATCTAGATAAGGTTGAATTGACAGAACGTAGTCACCATTTGCCTTCGGAATTATCTGGTGGTCAAAAGCAACGTGTGGCTATTGCGCGTGCCTTGGTAAACAATCCTTCTATTATCCTAGCAGACGAACCGACAGGAGCCTTGGATACCAAAACAGGGAATCAAATTATGCAACTATTGGTTGACTTGAACAAAGAAGGAAAAACCATTATCATGGTAACGCATGAGCCTGAAATAGCTGCTTATGCCAAACGTCAGATTGTCATTCGCGATGGAGTTATTTCATCTGATAGTGCTCAGTTAGAAAAGGAGGAAAACTAAGATGCAGAATCTGAAATTTGCCTTTTCATCTATTATGGCTCACAAGATGCGTTCTTTGCTTACCATGATTGGGATTATTATCGGTGTTTCATCAGTTGTTGTGATTATGGCTTTGGGAGATTCCCTATCTCGTCAAGTCAATAAAGATATGACCAAATCTCAGAAAAATATTAGCGTCTTCTTCTCTCCTAAAAAAAGTAAAGATGGGTCTTTTACTCAGAAACAATCAGCTTTTACGGTTTCTGGAAAAGAAGAGGAAGTTCCTGTTGAACCGCCAAAACCGCAAGAATCTTGGGTCAAGGAGGCAGCCAAACTCAAGGGAGTGGATAATTATTATGTAACCAACTCAACGAACGCCATTTTGACCTATCAAGATAAAAAGGTTGAGAATGCTAATTTGACAGGTGGAAACAGAACTTACATGGACGCTGTTAAGAATGAAATTATTGCAGGTCGTAGTCTAAGAGAGCAAGATTTCAAAGAGTTTGCAAGTGTCATTTTGCTAGATGAGGAATTGTCCATTAGTTTATTTGGCTCTCCACAAGAGGCTATTAACAAGGTTGTAGAAGTCAATGATTTTAGTTACCGAGTCATTGGGGTTTATACTAGTCCAGAGGCTAAAAGGTCAAAAATATATGGGTTTGGTGGCTTGCCTATTACTACCAATATCTCCCTTGCTGCGAATTTTAATGTAGATGAAATAGCTAGTATTGTCTTTCGAGTGAATGATACCAGTTTAACTCCAACTCTGGGTCCAGAACTGGCACGAAAAATGACAGAACTTGCAGGCTTGCAACAGGGAGAATATCAGGTGGCAGATGAGTCGCTTACATTTGCAGAAATTCAACAATCGTTTAGTTTTATGACGACGATTATCAGTTCCATTGCAGGAATTTCTCTCTTTGTTGGAGGAACTGGTGTTATGAACATTATGTTGGTTTCTGTTACAGAGCGCACTCGTGAGATTGGTCTCCGTAAGGCTTTGGGTGCAACACGTGCCAATATTTTAATCCAATTTTTGATTGAATCCATGATTTTGACCTTGTTAGGTGGCTTAATTGGCTTGACAATTGCAAGTGGTTTAACTGCCTTAGCAGGTTTGTTACTGCAAGGTTTGATTACGGGTATAGAAGTTGGAGTATCAATCCCAGTTGCCCTATTTAGTCTTGCAGTTTCGGCTAGTGTGGGTATGATTTTTGGAGTCTTGCCAGCCAACAAGGCATCGAAACTTGATCCAATTGAAGCCCTTCGATATGAATAAGATCAACAAGATGGACGCTTGTCTATCTTGTTTTTATATGGATTTCCCTATCGAAAATCCTTAAAAATGTGATATAATGAAGTGTTAGAAAAACAGGTTTCATTTGCCTGGAAAGGAAAAATTATGTCTGAAAAGAATTTTTATATTACAACGCCGATTTACTATCCATCTGGTAAACTTCATATCGGATCTGCCTACACAACCATTGCTTGTGATGTCCTAGCACGTTACAAACGCCTGATGGGCTACGATGTCTTTTATTTGACAGGTCTTGATGAACATGGTCAAAAGATTCAACAAAAAGCAGAAGAAGCTGGCATTACACCACAAGCCTATGTTGATGGAATGGCAGTTGGAGTTAAAGAACTCTGGCAATTACTAGATATCTCATACGATAAATTTATCCGTACAACGGATGACTACCATGAAAAAGTTGTCGCACAGGTCTTTGAGCGCTTGCTTGCTCAAGATGACATCTATTTGGGTGAATACTCTGGCTGGTATTCAGTATCAGATGAAGAATTCTTTACAGAAAGCCAGCTTGCGGAAGTATTCCGTGATGAAGCTGGAAATGTAACTGGTGGTATTGCTCCATCAGGTCACGAGGTTGAATGGGTATCTGAAGAATCATACTTCCTTCGCCTCAGCAAATACCAAGATCGTTTGGTCGAATTTTTCAAGTCCCATCCTGAATTTATCACTCCAGATGGTCGTCTCAATGAAATGCTTCGCAACTTCATCGAGCCAGGTTTAGAGGATTTGGCAGTTTCTCGTACAACCTTTACATGGGGTGTGCCAGTCCCATCAAATCCTAAGCACGTTGTCTATGTTTGGATTGATGCCCTTCTTAACTATGCGACAGCTCTTGGCTACGGTCAAGACGAACATAGTAACTTTGACAAGTTCTGGAATGGAACAGTCTTCCACATGGTAGGAAAAGACATCCTTCGTTTCCACTCCATCTACTGGCCAATCCTTCTTATGATGTTGGATGTTAAATTACCTGATCGTTTGATTGCCCATGGTTGGTTTGTCATGAAAGATGGTAAAATGTCTAAATCTAAAGGGAATGTCGTTTACCCTGAAATGTTGGTAGAGCGTTATGGACTAGATCCACTTCGTTACTACCTCATGCGCAGTCTTCCAGTTGGTTCAGATGGAACTTTCACTCCTGAAGACTATGTCGGCCGTATCAACTATGAATTGGCTAATGACCTTGGCAACCTCCTCAACCGTACGGTTTCCATGATTAACAAGTATTTTGATGGACAAATTCCAGCCTATGTAGAGGGTGTAACAGAGTTTGACAATGCTCTTGCTGAGGTTGCAGAACAATCAATCGCAGACTACCATACACACATGGAAGCAGTTGACTACCCACGTGCGCTTGAAGCAGTCTGGACTCTTATCTCTCGTACTAATAAATACATCGACGAGACAGCTCCATGGATCTTGGCTAAGGATGAAGCTCTTCGTGACCAATTGGCAAGTGTTATGAGCCACTTGGCAGCCAGCCTTCGTGTCGTCGCTCACTTGATTGAACCATTTATGATGGAAACTAGTCGTGCGGTTATGACTCAACTTGGCTTAGCAGAAGTTTCTAGTCTTGAAAACTTGAGTTTGGCTGCTTTCCCTGAGGGTGTAACAGTAGTTGCCAAAGGAACACCAATCTTCCCACGTCTGGATATGGAAGAAGAAATCGCCTATATCAAGGAACAAATGGAAGGCAACAAGCCAGCTGTCGAAAAAGAATGGAATCCGGACGAAGTCGAACTCAAACTCAACAAGGATGAAATCAAGTTTGAAGACTTTGACAAGGTCGAAATCCGTGTCGCAGAAGTCAAAGAAGTGTCTAAAGTAGAAGGTTCTGATAAGTTGCTCCAATTCCGCTTGGATGCTGGTGATGGTGAAGATCGTCAAATCCTCTCAGGAATTGCAAAATACTATCCAAATGAACAAGAATTGGTCGGCAAGAAAGTTCAAATCGTTGCCAATCTCAAACCACGTAAAATGATGAAAAAATATGTCAGCCAAGGGATGATTCTCTCAGCTGAACATGATGGACAATTAACCCTTCTTACAGTTGATCCAGCTGTACCAAACGGAAGTGTGATTGGGTAAAAATAGACAGGACTAGTTCATGCTAGTTCTGTTTTTTATTTATACTAAATGAAAATAAAAGAGCAAACTAGGAAGCTAGCCGCAGGTTGCTCAAAACACTGCTTTGAGGTTGTAGATGAAACTGACGAAGTCAGCTCAAAACACTGTTTTGAGGTTGTGGATAGAACTGACGAAGTCAGCTCAAAACACCGTTTTGAGGTAGTAGATAAGACTGACGAAGTCAGTTACATATATATACGGTAAGGCGACGCTGATGTGGTTTGAAGAGATTTTCGAAGAGTGTTAACTATTTTGTTTTACAAACTAGTGTGGAAGTGGTATACTATAGGTGGGTCTACTAGTAGGTATTACAGAATAGATTAGAAGGGAGAAGGGATGAAAGAAACTCAACTATTAAAAGGTGTTCTTGAAGGTTGTGTCTTGGATATGATTGGTCAAAAAGAGCGGTATGGTTATGAGTTGGTTCAGACTTTGCGAGAGGCTGGATTTGACACTATCGTTCCAGGAACTATTTATCCTTTGTTGCAAAAGTTAGAAAAAAATCAATGGATAAGAGGCGACATGCGCCCGTCGCCAGATGGTCCAGATCGGAAGTATTTTTCGTTAACCAAAGAAGGAGAAGAGCGTGTCGCGGTCTTTTGGAAACAATGGGACGATTTGAGTCAAAAAGTAGAAGGAATTAAGAATGGGGGTTAAACAATGAAGAAAATGAAGTATTACGAAGAAACAAGCGCTTTGCTGCATGAGTTTTCTGAGGAGAATCAGCAGTATTTTGAGGAACTGTGGGATAGTTTTAATCTTGCTGGATTTCTCTATGATGAAGACTATCTCAGAGAGCAGATTTATTTGATGATGTTAGATTTCTCAGAAGTAGAACGAGATGGCATGAGTGCAGAGGATTATCTAGGTAAGAATCCTAAAAAAATAATGAAAGAGATTCTCAAGGAAGCACCACGCAGTTCTATCAAGGAGTCCCTTTTGACGCCAATTTTTGTCCTAGCGATATTACGTTACTATCATCTACTGGGTGATTTTTCTAAAGGTCCTCTCTTAACAGTCAATTTGCTTACTTTTTTAGGGCAACTTCTTCTTTTTCTGATTGGATTTGCTCTTGTGGCCACAATCTTACGTTGGGGGCTAGTCCAAGATTCTCCTAAGATGAAAATTGGCACCTATATTGTCGTTGGGATTCTTGTTCTGCTAGTTGTTCTGGGATATGTAGGAATAGGAAGTTTTGTACAAGAAGGAGCATTTTATCTTCCTGCTCCCTGGGATAGTTTCCTTGTTTTTACGCTTTCTCTAGTCATCAGTATTTGGAATTGGAAAGAAGCGATTTTTCGTCCCTTTGTCAGTATGATTGTTGCCCATCTTGTGGTAGGCTCTCTGCTCCGTTACTATGAGTGGATGGGAATTTCAAATGTTTTTCTTACAAAATTCATTCCTTTAGCTGTTCTTTTTATTGGCATTTTTCTCTTGTTCCGTGGGTTTAAGAAGATAAAATGGAGTGAAATAT
>NZ_JBBJZX010000051.1:0-13300 GCF_038148935.1 Streptococcus pseudopneumoniae
CGTCGTTTGCGACTTGGAAATCTCATGGTCTTGACAGCTCAAGGAACTCCATTTATCCACTCTGGTCAGGAATACGGACGTACTAAACAATTCCGTGACCCAGCCTACAAGACTCCAGTAGCAGAGGATAAGGTTCCAAACAAATCTCACTTGTTGCGTGATAAGGATGGCAATCCATTTGACTACCCTTACTTCATCCATGACTCTTACGATTCTAGCGATGCAGTCAACAAGTTTGACTGGACTAAGGCTACAGATGGAAAAGCATATCCTGAAAATGTCAAGAGCCGTGACTATATGAAAGGGTTGATTGCTCTTCGTCAATCTACAGATGCCTTCCGACTTAAGAGTCTTCAAGATATCAAAGACCGTGTCCACCTCATCACTGTCCCAGGTCAAAATGGTGTGGCAAAAGAGGACGTAGTGATTGGCTACCAAATCACTGCTCCAAACGGTGATATCTACGCAGTCTTTGTCAATGCGGATGAAAAAGCTCGCGAATTTAACTTGGGAACTGCCTTTGCCCACCTCAGAAATGCTGAAGTTTTAGCAGATGAAAACCAAGCAGGGCCAGTCGGAATTGCCAACCCGAAAGGACTTGAATGGACTGAAAAAGGCTTGAAATTAAATGCCCTTACAGCCACTATTCTTCGAATCTCTCAAAATGGAACTAGCCATGAGTCAACCGCAGAAGAGAAACCAGACTCAACCCCTTCCAAGCCTGAACATCAAAATGAAGCTTCTCACCCTGCACATCAAGATCCAGCTCCACAAGCTAGACCTGATTCTACTAAACCGAATGCAAAAGTAGCTGATGCGGAAAATAAACCTAGCCAAGCTACAACTGATTCACAAGCTTCACAACCACATAAGGACAGTAATACTCAATCACTTCCAGCTACTTCTACACAAGCTATTGTAACTTCCTACACTCCAGCTTATACAAATAAGAAACCGGAAACTCCAAATCAGGCAACTAAAGCTAGTTGGAAACAAGAAAATGGCATCTGGTATTTCCATAAAGCAGACGGTTCTCTAGCTACTGGTTGGATCAAAGATGGAGATACTTGGTATTATCTAAAAGATGATGGCTCTATGTCAACTGGTTGGGTGAAAGATGGCAATGTTTGGTACTTCCTAAATAGTAACGGCTCTATGTCAACTGGTTGGGTAAAAGATGGAGATACTTGGTACTATCTAGATCCATCAGGAGCTATGAAAGAAAATCAATGGTTTGAAGTTTCTGGCAAATGGTACTATGTTGATTCATCAGGTAAACTTGCAGTTAATACAAGAGTTGAAGGATATTTGGTCAATGAAAACGGTGAATGGGTTAGCTAAAACTGCTACTGTATAACCTTTGCATAGCTAGATATAACTAATCCAAATACAGGAAGCTCAACGATAACAAATTCCTGTTGGCAGGAATCAACCTCCTTGCCCTTCTAGGTCTCGGATTCTTGCTAAAAAACAAAAAAGAGAACTAAAACTCAATGAAAATCAAAGAGCAAACTAGCCGCAGTCTGCTCAAAGCACTGCTTTGAGGTTACAGATGGAAACCGACGTGGTTTGAAGAGATTTTTGAAGAGTATAAACTAGCCCTCCTATAGAACAATCCCCCAAGTCTTAACGCTCGGGGGATTGATTTTTGTACAATATTTATTGTCCTAATAGGCCTGATGAGGATTTTTTATTAAGCCTCTTTCATGGCAAAGTAAGCCCGTACTTTTGGTGCCACTTGTGTGCCGAAGAGTTCAATAGCTCTCAGGACTTGTTCATGAGGCATAGAACCAAGAGGTAGGTGCAACATAAAGCGGTCCAAACCTAAATCCTTAATCATGCGAATCAATTTTTCTGCCACCTGATCTGGATTGCCCACAAACATGGCGCCATTTGGTCCTACTTGCTCTAAATATTGCTCATAACGCAATTCCTGCCAGTGCGGACGGTCTTTAGAAATAGCATCCACCACTTGCTTGGTCGGATGGAAATAATCTTTCACCGCCTGCTCGCCATCCTCAGCAATCCAACCCCAAGAATGAGCCCCAACCTTTAGTTCCTGACTGGCATGGCCCGCTTCGCTCCCAATCTCACGATAAGCCTGAATAAACTTTTTAAAATAACGAGGATTGCCACCGATAATGGCATAGACAATCGGTAGACCTGCCTGAGCAATCTTCACTGTTGATTCGACATGACCACCTGTCGCTATCCACAAGGGTAATTTGTCCTGAACTGGACGAGGATAAACTTCTTTACCAGCAATCGTTTGGGTCAATCGACCTTGCCAGTCTAACTTGGTCTTTTCATTGACTAATTGAAGCAAGTCTAATTTCTCATCAAAAAGGGCTTCGTAGTCTTTCAAATCATATCCAAACAAGGGAAAAGATTCCGTGAAAGAACCCCTTCCAGCCATAATCTCCGCTCGTCCATTTGACAAAGCATCGATAGTGGCATACTGTTGGAACAAACGAATCGGATCCATGCTCGAGAGAATGCTGACTGCGCTGGTCAAACGGATTTTCTTGGTATTGACTGCCCCAGCTGCCAGGATAATCTCTGGGGCTGATACCGCAAAATTCGCTCGATGGTGCTCGCCAATCCCATATACATCCAAACCAACCTTGTCAGCCAGTTCAATCTCCGCCACCAACTGGCGAATGCGTTCGGCATGACTGTAAGTCTGGCCAGTCCCTTCAAGTTCCGTTGTTTCCCCAAATGTTGAAATTCCCAATTCTACCACAGTGATTCTCCTTGTCTACCTCTGTCCTTCATTTTGAAAAATTATTCTAACACTAATCTTGAAGACAATCAACCGATTTGCTCACAAGAAAAAGCCTAGATAACTAGACTTTTTTGGCTTATTCTACCGTTACTGACTTAGCAAGGTTACGTGGTTTATCCACATCAAGGCCACGGTGCAGAGTTGCAAAATAAGCGACCAATTGCGTTGGCACAACCATTGAAATTGGTGAGAGGTAAGGGTGTACAGTCGTAAGCACGATGTCGTCTGTATCCTTGGCAACATTTTCTTCTGCAATAGTGAGAACCTTGGCACCACGGGCTGCGACCTCTTGGATATTTCCACGAGTATGGTTGGCAAGGACTGGATCTGACAAGAGTGCCAAGACAGGTGTTCCTTCTTCAATCAAGGCAATGGTTCCGTGCTTGAGTTCTCCTGCCGCAAAGCCTTCACACTGGATGTAAGAAATCTCTTTGAGTTTAAGGCTTGCTTCCATAGCTACGTAGTAATCTTGACCACGCCCAATATAAAAGGCATTGCGAGTTGTTCCAAGAAGCTCACGAACCTTGGCTTCGATGGTTTCTTTCTCTGAAAGAGTTGATTCGATAGACTGAGCTACGATTGACAACTCATGAACCAGGTCAAAGGCTTGCGCTTTAGCATTGCCATTTGCTTCTCCGACTGCTTTTGCCAGGAAGGCAAGGGCTGCGATTTGTGCTGTATAGGCTTTAGTTGATGCCACAGCAATTTCAGGACCTGCGTGAAGAAGCATGGTATGGTTGGCTTCACGTGAAAGAGTTGAGCCTGGTACATTTGTCACTGTCAAGCTTGGGATTCCCATTTCATTAGCCTTGACCAAAACCTGACGGCTGTCCGCTGTTTCACCAGACTGGCTGATAAAGATGAAAAGTGGTTTCTTGCTGAGAAGTGGCATGCCGTAGCCCCACTCAGATGAGATTCCAAGTTCAACTGGCGTATCTGTCAATTCTTCCAACATTTTCTTAGAAGCAAATCCTGCGTGGTAAGATGTCCCAGCTGCAAGGATGTAGATACGGTCTGCGTCTTGAACAGCCTTGATGATAGCTGGGTCTACGACAACTTGACCAGCCTCATCTGTGTAGGCTTGGATCAACTTACGCATCACTGTTGGTTGCTCATCGATTTCCTTGAGCATGTAGTAAGGATAAGTTCCCTTACCGATATCTGACAAGTCTAGCTCAGCAGTGTAACTAGCACGCTCACGACTGTTGCCATCATAGTCTTGAACTTCCACACTATCAGCCTTGACGATTACTAACTCTTGGTCATGAATTTCCATATATTGGTTGGTCTCACGAATCATAGCCATAGCATCTGAGCAGACCATGTTATAACCTTCACCAAGACCAATCAAAAGTGGTGATTTATTTTTAGCTACGTAGATGACTTCAGGATTTTGTGAGTCAACCAAGGCAAAGGCATAAGAACCACGGATGATGTGAAGAGCTTTTTTGAAGGCTTCAAGAACTGACAAGCCATCTTCTTCCGCAAATTTTCCAATCAAGTGAACGGCGATTTCCGTATCTGTTTGCCCCTTGAAGTGGTGTCCTGCAAGGTATTCCTCCTTGATTTCAAGATAGTTCTCAATGACCCCATTGTGAACCAAGACAAAACGTTCTGTCTCAGAGCGGTGTGGGTGAGCATTGTCTTCCGTTGGTTTCCCGTGAGTCGCCCAACGAGTATGTCCGATACCAGTTGTACCCTCAACACCAGCTGTCTTAGCAGATAATTCTGCGATACGACCGACAGCCTTGACTAGGTGATTTTCAGCACCACCTAGGACAAAAATTCCCGCAGAATCATAGCCACGGTATTCGAGCTTTTCAAGCCCTTGAATCAAAATATCAGTTGCATTTGTGTTTCCAACAACACCAACAATTCCACACATAGTATATACGACACAGGCAAGCTGTGCTTTCTCCTTAAATTGGTATAGTCTAATTCCTCTTTTATAGAATCAGCAAAAACAGTATATACTTGTTTCTTTCACTTGTCAAGAGTTAAAATTGGTATAGTTAAAATTCATCTCCTGTAAGCAAAAAACTCTGACCAATTAGGATAATCAGTCAGAGTCCTTTTTAAAATCCATTATTATCGCTTAATTCCTTGAACCAGTGCCCTGATTTTTTCAGACGACGTTCTTGCGTTTTCAAGTCTAATTCGACCAAACCATAGCGATTTTTATAACTATTGAGCCATGACCAACAATCGATAAAGGTCCAAATTAAGTAGCCCTTACAATTGGCTCCATCTTCAATGGCACGGTGCAGTTCACGAAGATGACCTTTTACAAAGTCAATACGGTAATCATCTTGAATCATTCCATTCTCACGGAATTTTTCTTCCCCTTCAACACCCATACCATTCTCTGTCAACATCCACTCAATATTGCCATAATTTTCCTTGATATTTTGGGCAATGTCATAAATCCCTTGCTCATAAATCTCCCAGCCACGATGAGGATTGATTTTACGTCCAGGCATCACATAAGGCTCGTAAAAATGTTCGGGTAAGAGTGGACTCTCTGGATGCTTAGCAAATTGAGGCGCCATAACACGCAAAGGTTGATAGTAGTTGACACCAAGGAAGTCCACCGTATTGTCACGAATGAGTTCCAACTCCTCCTCTGTAGTATCAGGCAAGAGACCGTATTCATGCAAGATTTCTACCAACTCCTGTGGATAAGTTCCCAAAACAGACGGATCTAAGAAAGATTGGGCCTGAAAAAGGTCCGCAATCCTAGCAGCCTTGACATCAGCAGGATGCTGGCTACGTGGATAAGCCGGTGTCAAATTTAAGACAATCCCAATCTTGGAATCTGGCAAAAGTTCATGACAGGCCTTGACCGCTAGACTGCTAGCTAATTGTGTGTGATAAGCTACTTTAACCGCCGCTTCTGCATCCACCTTATGTGGATAATGGGCATCGTAAAAATAGCCAAATTCTACTGGAACGATTGGCTCGTTAAAGGTAATCCATTGATCCACTAAATCTCCATAAGTCTCAAAACAAAAACGAGCATAGTCTTCATAGGCTGAGACAGTTGCCTTATTTTCCCAACCATCACCAGCCTCTTGAAGGGCAAAAGGCAGATCAAAATGATAAAGATTGACTAAGAGACGAATCCCCTTAGCCTTAATAGCTTCAAAAACCTTACGGTAAAAATCTACACCCTGAGGATTGACTTCCCTACGCCCTTGTGGAAAAATCCGTGACCACTGAATAGAAGTCCGAAAGGCCGTGTGACCAGTTTCTACCAGTAGCTCGATATCCTTTTCCCAATTTTCATAAAAGGTCGATGTCTTATCTGGACCAATCCCATTATAGTAACGATTCGGCTCCACTTGGTACCAATAATCCCAGATATTATCGCCCTTACCGTCACCAGCTACACGTCCTTCTGTTTGTGGTCCAGAAGTAGAGGATCCCCAGACAAAATCCTTTGGAAATCTTAGCATACATTTACCTCTTTATCTACTCATTTTTCCCATTATACAGAAAAAACAAGGTAAAAACTAGTTACATTTTTTCCTTGTTTTTCTTCTGATTATAGTTTTTATTTCTTGCTGAGAATTTCAAGCGTTTCAAGTAAGTTATCTGCATGAACTTCGATGGTGTCACCAGTCGCTTTAATCTTCACTTCTACGATGCCATCGGCTGCTTTCTTCCCAACAGTGATACGGATTGGCAATCCAATCAAGTCGCTATCGCTGAATTTCACTCCGACACGTTCATTACGGTCATCTGTCAAGACTTCGTAACCAGCTCCCATCAAGTTTGCTTCAAGTTTTTCTGTCAAGGCTTGCGCTTCTTCGTCCTTGACATTGACAGTGATCAAGTGCACATCAAATGGTGCCAATTCTTTAGGGAAATTGATTCCCCAAGCATAACGGTATTCACCTTTTGGCGTTTTGTTAACAAAGAGGCGAGCGTGTTGCTCCATCACTGCTGAAAGGAGACGGCTGACACCGATACCGTAACATCCCATGATAATTGGCACAGCACGGCCATTTTCATCCAAGACATCTGCTCCCATGCTTGCTGAATAGCGAGTGCCAAGTTTGAAGATGTGACCAATTTCGATACCACGCGCAAAGTTAAGGACTCCTTGCCCGTCTGGGGAAATTTCACCCTCACGAACTTCACGGATATCCACATATTCTGCAGTAAAATCACGGCCTGGGTTCACACCAGTCAAGTGGTAGCCATCTTCGTTAGCGCCGACCACTGCATTGCGAACATCTTGCACCTTACGGTCTGCAATGATTTTAACATTCTCTGGCAAACCAACTGGTCCAAGTGAACCGAACCCTGCTTGAACAACATTTGCAATTTCTTCTTGGCTAGCAACGTCAAAGAAATCTGCTCCCAAGTGGTTTTTCAACTTGACTTCGTTGAGTTGATCATTTCCAACTAGAAGGGCTGCAACAAGCTCACCATCTGCCATGTAGAAGAGGGTTTTAATCGTTTGTTCTTCTGGAACATTGAGAAAGGCTGCAACTTCATCGATTGATTTAACATCTGGTGTTGCAACACGAGTCACTTCTTCTTCAGCGACAACACGGTTGCTTGGTTTGTACTCGTTTGTTGCCATTTCTAAGTTAGCCGCATAGCTAGATTCACTTGAGTAAGCAATGGTATCTTCACCAGAAACCATCCATTTGAGCAATTCTGCCTTGATTTCTTCTTGCACTTCTGCAGGAATTTCGTCAAATGAAGCAACTGACTTATCCAAGACAACCCAGCGATCAAGGTCTGTACGAGCTGGTGTGATGGCCATAAATTCTTGGCTGTCCTTACCACCCATGGCTCCACCGTCACCAATAATTGCCTTGAAATCTAAACCACTACGAGTGAAAATACGCTCATAAGCAACCTTGTACTCATCATAAACACTGTCCAAGCTATCATAGTTAGCGTGGAAGCTGTAGGCATCTTTCATGATGAACTCACGTGTACGGAGAAGTCCATTACGTGGGCGTTTTTCATCACGATACTTAGGCTGGATTTGGTAAAGGTTAAGTGGCAATTGCTTGTAAGACTTAACAGAATCACGGACAATAGCTGTAAAGGTTTCTTCGTGAGTTGGACCTAGGATAAAGTCTGATTGTTCACGGTTTTTTAGTTTGTAAAGGTCTTCACCATAAGTTTCGTAACGACCTGATTCGCGCCACAATTCTGCACTGAGAAGGGCAGGAGCCAACATCTCAACGGCACCAATCTTGTCGAATTCTTGGCGCATGATATTTTTAGCTTTTTCAATCACACGATTGGCAAGTGGTAGGTAAGAATAAACACCTGCTGAGACTTGACGAACATAACCAGCTCGCAACATAAGAGCATGGCTGACAACTTGAGCATCGCTTGGCATTTCGCGAAGCGTTGGGATAAGCATTTTACTTTGTTTCATAATATTCCTCGATTATCTAAAAAAGAGTCGCATAATGTCATTCCAGGTCACAGCAATCATCAAGACAACCATGATGACCACTCCGGCCAAGGTGACATAGGTTTCAATTTCTTGTTTCAATGGTTTGCGGCGGATGGCTTCTAGGATATTGAGCACAATCTTACCACCATCCAGGGCTGGAATCGGAATAAGATTAAAAATCCCAATATTGATGGAAATAATTGCTAAGAAGTACAAGACATTCTCAATTCCATTTTTAGCAGCATCACTACTTGCCTTAAAGATGGCAACAGGTCCACCTAGCTTGTTCAAATCCGGTTGAAAAATCAGATTTTTCAGAGCTGATAGAATTCGGAGAGCTGAGTCAGCTGCGGTTGTAAAACCACCTACAAACATAGATAGAAAATCTGACTTAATCCCCGGTTGAACACCTAGAAGGTAACGGCCTTGACTTTCTTCCGGAGTAACAGTGACTTGTTTGTCACTACCATTTTCAAAAATAGTCACATCCAAGGTCGAAGCCGTCTTATCTTTGGTTTCTGTTTCCACAGCCTGAATCAAACTTTCCCAGTTGCTAACCTCATGTGAGCCAATCTTGGTAATTTGGGCCGTTTCTGGCACTCCTACCTTAGCCAAAGCACCTTGGGGCATAACATGGAACTGGTTGGTATCGACATCTCTGACACCACCCTGCATGAAGATTAAAATCCAGAAAACAACAACCCCTAAGATAAAGTTGTTCATAGGGCCTGCAAAATTGGTAATCAGTTTGCCCCAGATAGTTGCATTTTGATATTGAACATCCAAGGGAGCAATCCGAACCTCAGTACCATCTGCTTCCACAACCGTTGCATCGTGATCTACTGCAAATGTTTTTTCTTCTTCCAGAACCAAGCCCTTGATAAAGAGCTTATCTTCAAAATCAAACTGGGTCACCTGCATGGGGAGGGCTGTTTGATCTAATTTTTTACCTGAAAG
This sequence comes from Streptococcus pseudopneumoniae, assembly GCF_038148935.1. Taxonomy (GTDB): domain Bacteria; phylum Bacillota; class Bacilli; order Lactobacillales; family Streptococcaceae; genus Streptococcus; species Streptococcus pseudopneumoniae_U. The sequence continues at coordinate 9,171 of NZ_JBBJZX010000051.1, forward strand.
ATTGATGCGTTTAACCTTACCATCATCAGTAAGCGTCAAACTGACAGGAGTTCCTGTCTTGATTTCAGTGGTATCATCACCCCAACCGGCCATACGAACATAGCCCCCAAGAGGTAAGATCCGAATGGTATAGGCCGTTCCATCCTTGCCAATATGAGCAAAGATTTTTGGCCCCATACCAATGGCAAATTCACGGACTAGAATCCCTGATTTCTTGGCAAAGTAGAAGTGCCCAAACTCATGCACCACCACAATAATCCCGAAAACCAGAATAAAGGTTAAAATTCCGAGCATAGTATTTCCTCCGTCTTTTGATTAAAAGAGTCCAAATAAGTGCATGATTGGAAATACAAGCAACATACTATCAAAACGATCCAAAACACCACCATGTCCAGGGATAAATTTCCCAGAATCCTTGACACCAAAGTGACGCTTGATCGAACTTTCTAGTAAATCACCAAATTGTCCAGCTATGCTAAAGAAAATAGCAAAGACTGACATCTTGTAAATTCCATACGGAAGAGCGACTGTACTGTCAAACATCATAAAGATAATAGTTACTAAAATAGCACCTAAAATACCACCTAAAGCACCCTCAAAGGTTTTATTTGGAGAAACTATCGGAGCTAATTTTCGTTTCCCATAGTTCATCCCAACAAGATAGGCACCACTGTCGGTCGCCCAGACAATACACAAGGCCAAAAGCGCCTTATCTAAACCTGCAATTCTAGCATCTAATAGAGCATTAAAACCAAAGCCCACATAGAAACTCATAGCAAGAGGGAAAACCGCATCCTCAATCGTATAAGACTTGCTAAAAACAGTCGTTCCTAACATGATTGAAATCAAAACACTATAGGCAACCACATTCCCATCAACTGGTAAAAAAGTCAGATAATTCTCCAAGGGAATGGTCAAAGCAAAGGTTGCAAAGAGGGTCAAGAGACCCTCCATCGTCATGGTCTCTAGACCTCTCATCTTCAAAAGTTCATGCATGGCTAGCATGGCTATGATTCCAATTGCTATCTGAAGCAAGAGTCCCCCAATCATTAAAATTGGTAGGAAAATAGCCAGGGCAATCCCTGCAAACAAGGTTCTTTTCTGTAAATCCTGTGTCATATTTCCTCCTAAACTCCTCCAAATCGGCGATGACGACGATTGTAGGCAAGAATGGCTTCCTGCAAGGCTGCCTCGTCAAAATCAGGCCACAAGGTGTCTGTAAAATAGAGCTCACTATAGGCTCCCTGCCATGGAAGGAAATTGCTCAAACGCAATTCTCCACTGGTACGGATAATCAAGTCTGGGTCTCGTAAGTCCTTAGGCAAATGCTGGGTGAAGAGATAGTTGCCAATCAATTCCTCTGTAATGTCACCTGGGTTGATTTTGGCATCTAACACATCCTGAGAAATCAACTTAAGAGCCTGTGTAATCTCAGCACGTCCACCATAGTTGAGGGCAAAATTAAGAATCAATCCTGTGTTGTTCTTAGTCAATTCCTCAGCCTTAGTCAGAGCTTCAAAGGTTTGCTTAGGCAGGCGGTCTGTCTCCCCAATCATTTGAATCTTAACATTATTTGCATGCAGTTCCGGGACATAATTATCATAAAACTCTACTGGCAAGTTCATGATAAACTTGACTTCCTGATCTGGACGGGTCCAGTTTTCTGTAGAAAAAGCATAGACCGTAATCACCTTAACGCCTAGTTTGTTGGCTGCCTTGGTCACAGTTTGCAATGCTTCCATGCCTGCCTTGTGTCCAAAAACTCGCGGTTGCATACGTTTTTTAGCCCAACGGCCATTTCCATCCATGATGATGCCGATATGAGCAGGAACCTGTGTCGGAACCTCTACTTCCACAGCCTTATCTTTCTTAAAAAATCCAAACATGATCTTATTCCTATTCAAAAATCTATCGTTTCATTATACCATATTTCCCTATTTTCTTCTATCACTAAGCTATTTATTCTCAGGCACAAAGCCCATTTTTCAAAAAAATAAGCCGCCTGATTGGGCGACTTTATTTTTATAGGGAGATTATTATGAAAAAGTTTTAGGAGTTTAAGTTAAGGTCTTCTTAACTTATGGACTTAGTATACACTTCCTAGCTTAAAGTTTCCTTAAGAAGTTTTAAAAATCAAATTTTTCCATTTCTCCTGCCAATTTTTCTTGGATAATCGTGTTTGATAGAGCTTCATTCGGTCTTCATTTTCTAAGAAATGAGGAGTTGGACGAACTTGAAAATTCAAAATATCCTCCAAACCATAAGGTGCATAGAGTTCAAAATCGGATTCTTCATTCAAGCGTAGTCCAACAGCCGTACACCGTTCTGGATACTTACTCATAGCATCACAAGAGCTACTATAGGGAGCAGTATGAGGGCTGTGCTGGTGCATATAGACCTGATTTTTCAATTCCCACTGGTACTGAGGAAAGCCCTCTCTCAGCTTTTTCTCTAGGAACAAGGTTTCCTCATAAGAAATATCTGGATCAAAGAAAATCACATCTACATCTGTTTCACAGTCAAAAGGGGATTTGTCTGACAAGAGATTCCAGATGAAATTTCTGACAGAACCCGCTGCCAACCAGGAATCTTTCAACTCCAAGTTTCGGATGACAGTCAGAATAGCCATCATATCTGGATTTTTTCTAAAAGCTTCTAGAATTTCTTGCTTATTTTTCATTATATTCATAACCTAAGTGATCATATGCTTTAGCAGTCGCTACCCGTCCAGAACGTGTCCTCATGATAAAGCCTTTTTGAATCAAGTAGGGTTCATACATGTCTTCAACTGTCTCACGCTCTTCTGCTATGTTAACAGAAAGAGTTCCTAGACCAACAGGACCACCACCGTACATCTCAATCATGGTGCGAAGGATTTTTTGATCCACATAGTCTAGACCTTCATGGTCAACATCCAGCATGGTCAGAGCCTTAGCGGTAATAAGATCATCGATAACCCCATTCCCCATAATCTGGGCAAAATCGCGCACGCGCTTGAGGAGACGATTGGCAATACGAGGGGTTCCACGACTACGCAAGGCCAACTCAGATGCCGCCTCATGAGTGATTTCCATCTCAAAAATATCTGCTGTCCGCTCAACAATTTCTGTCAAGTCAGCATGGGCATAATACTCCATATGACCTGTGATCCCAAAACGTGCCCGTAGCGGATTGGAAAGCATACCAGCCCGAGTCGTAGCACCAATCAAGGTAAAAGGTGGCAACTCCAAATGAACACTGCGACTGCCTTCACCAGCACCAATCATGATGTCAATGTAGAAGTCCTCCATGGCACTATAAAGCACCTCTTCCACCGACATGGGCAAGCGATGAATCTCGTCAATAAAGAGGACATCCCCAGGCTCTAAGTCATTCAAAATCGCTACCAGATCACCAGCTTTTTCGATAACAGGACCCGACGTCTGCTTGAGATTAACACCCAGTTCGTTTGCAATAACAAAGGCCATGGTCGTCTTCCCCAAACCTGGAGGCCCAAATAAGAGCACATGATCCAGCGCTTCATCCCGCATTTTAGCAGCTTCGATAAAGATTTGAAGCTGATCCTTAACCTTATCCTGCCCAATATATTCACGTAAATACTGAGGACGGAGCGTGCGTTCTACTAACTCCTCATCCCCCATTATCTCATTGTCTAAAATTCTACTCATGGCTCTATTATATCAAAAATCCAAGCCACAAACAAAAAAGCCACCCGATTGGGTGACTCCTAAGTTTAGCATGTATGTGGTATAATATTTTACGACACTGCTACACCGCCTACGAAAGGAGGTGAGATAGCCCATGATGGAATTAGTACTCAAAACTATCATCGGACCAATTGTGGTCGGTGTCGTTCTTCGATTAGTCGATAAATGGCTAAACAAGGACAAATAGTGTCAAAAAAGACCTCAAGCTTATTTGGTCGTGAGCTTGGGGTCTTTTCTAGCCTATGATATAGAACTAGTACTCAATTCCTGTTTATTATCCCATAGTTCACAAAATTTGTCAAAGGTTTATATCCTCGGCTTTTCAAGCTTTAACCGCTTTACAACAAGACTTTCAAGTTTAAGATAAAGTTAGGGATTCTATCAATTTCATAGAAATTTTGATTTAGTAAACAAATAGACAAT